>DASQFY010000078.1:0-5058 GCA_035632895.1 Candidatus Dormiibacterota bacterium | reverse complement strand
AGGCCGAACGTGGCATCCCCGCCCTGCAAGAACTTCCAGCCCGAGTCGAGGTTCGGCATGTCGCCCGACGAGCACTCGGCGAGCCCGCCATCGGCAGTCGCCGTCGGCGCAACGGTGGGATCGGGCGATGGCGTCGTGGTCGGGTTGGCCTGCTCGGGCGAAGGGCTCGGGGCTGTACCGCCACAGGCGGCCAGCAACAGCAGGGTGACGATCGACAGCGCGACGGCGAAATGGCGCCTCATGGAGGCTCCGTGCTCGGGACAGCGTCTCGAAGATACCAGACGAACGACCACAAATCCATGCCGGTGAGAGCCGGACGGCTCTTGGGTTACGCCTGGACACCATCGACCCAACGAGGCCCGTGTGGCATGCTGGTGGTGCCGTCGAATGAATAAGAACGCGAAGGTCATCATCCCGTTCGTTCTGGTCGCCTGGCTTGGCTCGCTCGTCGTGTTTCGAGCCGGAACCCCAGCGGTGGTCGGGGCAGCGTTCGTCGTCGCCGTCGCAGTCGCCATACCGGTGATGGTGTTCTACCTCATGGCCGAGATGGGCTGGAGCACCCTTGCCAAGAGGTTTCGCGTGCGCGGGTCGTTCGGCGGAGCGTGGAGGGCAGCCGCCACCGGTCAGATGGCGACCGTGAGCGTCTTCGACCCCGTCTTCCAGCGCAAGAAGCTGCGGCTCGTCGGCGGCACACTGCGCCTCGGCACCAGCCGGGAGGCTCTGCATCTTTCGATGCTGTTCTCGAAGATCCCAATTCTCGGCAGGTTCTTCCCCGATGTCCAGATTCCCTGGTCGGCGGTCACGACGGCGACGACCTTCGAGGCGCCGGGCTGGTTCACACCGCTGCGGGACTCGGGCACCATCCTTCAGGTTGCCTACGACCCGAACTACACCGGTACCTTCGTGGAACTCGTGGTCGGTGAGCCGCCCGTCTTCCTTCAGCTACCCGCGGACCTGCTCGGCGAAGGAATGACACGGCTGCCGCTCTCGTCCACGCCGTAGATCCAGACATCGCGCCGGCTCGTGGAACTGGAGAGGTCATACAATGGTCCTCTACAGAGGCGGGCCGGTCACAGACGGCGCGCAGCGCCAGCAGGATCGGCCGGTCGAGTGCGCGGTGGCCGAGGAGGTCGCCGCCAACGAGGAGGAACTCGCATGGCTGAGCCCACCCGCTTCACGCGGACTCGACTCCGTGCCTTGATCGGCCTGCTCGGCGGCCTTGCTTTGATCGTTGGCGGCTGCTCGCCGCTGGACGAGGGAAGCGACAGTCCCTCGCTGGGCCCCACCGGCGACGGTTTGCCCGGCGGGCAGCTGACGATCGCCACCGGCGGAACGGGCGGGGTGTACTACGTCCTGGGTGGCGGTTTGGGAACCGTCATCGGGGACAGCGTCCCCGGCTACAGCGCGACGGCCCAGGAGACGAACGCCTCGGTCGACAATATGCAGCTGATCGCGAGCGGTGGCGCGGACATCGCGTTCTCGCTGGCTGACACGGCCGCCGACGCGGTCGAGGGCAGAGAGGCCTTCGAGGGAGCCCCGGTGAGCGCCTGCGCGCTCGGGCTGCTCTACAGCAACTACACCCAGCTGGTGACGAGCGCGGACTCCGGCGTGACCAGCGTCGAAGACCTGCGCGGCAAGCCGGTCTCGCTCGGGTCGCCGGGTTCCGGCACCGAGGTGATCGCGCTGCGCATCCTCGAGGATGCCGGGATCGATCCAGACGCCGACATCGATCGCCAGCAGCTGGGAATCGATGACACCGTGGCCGCGCTGCGCGACGGCACCATCGCTGCCGGTTTTTGGTCCGGTGGCCTGCCGACCGGTGCGCTGACCGAATACGCCTCCAGCGGCGAGATGGTGATCGTCCCCACCGGCGACTCCGCCGCCGGACTCCAGGAGGCCTACGGCGAGTTCTACGTCGCCGGCGAGATCCCGGCTGACTCCTACGAGGGCCAGGCTGATGCGGTCTCGACGGTGGTGGTGCCGAACGTGCTTGTCGTGAGCAGCGAGATGCCGGAGGACCTGCAGCGGCAGCTGACCGCGGCGCTCTTCGACAACAAAGACGCACTGGCCCAGGTGCATCCGGAGGCCAGCAACCTCGACGCGGCGACGGCCGGAGACCTCACCTTCATGGACGTCTGCCCCGGCTCGCAGACCTATTTCGACGAGCAGGGTTGACGTGATGGACCGATGGCGGGGCCGCACCGGCGGTCTCACCATCGCGGCGGCCCTGGTGGTTCTGCTCGGCGCTGGAGCCGCCGATGCGGGGAGCCGAGCGCCGGCGCTCGTGGTGCGCGGGTCCGATGGAACGGCGCTGGCACGCGTCGAGCTGCCACCCGACGGCGGCTTCGCGCTGCGCTATCGCAACTCGCTCTACGGCTCGCTGGTCGAGGAGCGCTTCATTGTCACGGCCGATGGACGCCTGCGCCTGGTCGGCCTGGCGGCCGACGAGCTGGCGGTGCTCGAGGAGTACTACGCCATCGACCGCCCGGCCTTTCGTCCACCGCTCGGGATCCCGCGCGCCTGGCAGGCGGAGCCGCCGCTCACCGTCGAGGAGGACGCGATCCTGATCGCGGCCACCGACCTCGGGGAGCGGACGCTGCTCGTGGGCGGGGCGCCACCGCTCGAGCTGTGGCGGCTTGTTGATGATGCGGCGCCATCGGTCTGGCTCGAGGTCGATCGGTGAGCGCGGAGCGCGACCAGGCGATCGACACCGACGCGCTGATCGCCGAGTACGAGGCCGAGAAGCCCGCACGCCGGCTGAGTGCCTGGCCGCTGCGCGTCGTGCAGTCGCTGGGCGTGGGCCTGTCCCTCCTGGCCATCTGGTGGGTCTTCCGGCCGATGGCCCCGCAGTTCTACCTGCCGCTCTTCCTCATGATCGTGCTGGCGATGACCTTCCTGGCCTATCGCGGTTGGGGCCGCTCCGAGGTTGCCCGCGACGAACGCCGGGCGGACAACCCGCACCTGCTCGATTGGGGGCTGGCCCTCCTCTCGTTCGTGCCGTTCATCTACATCGTCCTCGACTGGCAGCAGTTCTTCCGCCGCGCGGTCCTCTCCACCGACCTCGATCTCCTGATGGGATCGCTCATCATCATCCTGGTCCTCGAGGCTGCGCGGCGGACCGTTGGATGGATCGTGCCCGTCATCATCGTCGCGTTCCTGGTCTATGCGTACATCGGCCCATTTGTGCCAGAGCCGTTCGACACCTCCAGCCGGTCGTGGCCACAGCTCGTGGGTCACAACGTGATCAGCGGTGCCGGCATCTTCGGCGTGCCGCTCGAGGTGGCAGCCACCTACATCATCCTCTTCACGATCTATGGCGCGGTCCTCGAGTTCTCCGGCGCCAGCCAGTTCTTCCTGGACCTGTCGCTCGCCGCCTTCGGCCAGTCGAAGGCCGGTCCCGGACGGACCGTAACGCTCGCCGGCTTCCTGCTGGGGACGGTGTCCGGCTCGGGTGTGGCGACCACCGTGACGCTGGGAGGGGTCGCTTGGCCGCTCCTGAAACGCGCCGGATATCCGCGCGAGGAGGGCGGCGCGGTGCTCGCCGCGGCCGGGATCGGCGCCATCCTGTCGCCGCCGACGCTCGGGGCGGCTGCCTTCCTGATCGCGGAGTTCCTGGAGGTTTCGTACCTCGAGGTCCTCATCTGGGCCGTGATCCCGACCTGCCTCTACTACCTGGGCATCGTGCTGGCGATCGAGATGGACGCACGGCGCTATCGCACTCACGAGGTGAGCGTCGACGTTCCGCCGGCCTGGAGCCTGCTGCGCCGCTACGGCTACCACTTCAGCTCGCTCGTGGCGATCGTCGTCTTCCTGGCGCTCGGGATGACGGCCTTCCGCGCCGTGATGCTGGCGACCGCCCTCCAGTTCGTCCTTGCCTTCCTCGACCGCCGTCACTGGTGGACACCGCAGCGGATCTGGGAGGCCCTCGCGGCAGGCGCCATTGGCGCACTGCCGGTCGCATCGGTGATGGCCGCGGCGGGCATCATCGTGGGCGTCATGACGCTGACCGGCCTGGGGCTGAAGCTTGCCGGCATCATCGTCGACCTCGCCGGTGCCAACCTCTTCCTCACCGCGCTCTACTCCGCGGTGGCGATCCTGATCCTGGGCCTGGCGGTGCCGGTGACCGCGAGCTTCATCATCGCCTGGGTCATCATCAGCCCGGTGCTCCGCCAGCTTGGCGTGCCCGACTTCGCGGCAGGCATGTTCATCTTCTACTACGCAGTCCTGTCGGAGGTTTCACCGCCGACCGCCCTCTCGCCCTTCGCCGCCGCGGCGATCACCGGTGGCAGCGCGATCCGCACCATGTGGCTCACCTGGAAGTACACGCTTCCCGCCTTCCTGGTGCCGTTCGTCTTCGTCCTCGCGCCTTCGGGCGTGGGGCTCCTGCTCGAAGGCTCGGTGGCGACGATCGCTGTCGCGACGGTCAGCGCCACGCTGGGCGTCGCCGGGCTGGCGGTGGGCACCGGGGCCTGGGTCCTCGGGCCGGCGACGATCCTCGAGCGCGTCCTCTTCGGCCTGGGCGGCTTGGCGTTGATGGTCACGACGCCGATCGCGATTGGGGTCGGGCTGGCGCTCATGACTGTCGGCCTCGGGCTGCACCTCATTCGCCGCCATCGTCGCGGCCGCGACGCGGCGGGCGCGGTCGCGTAACACAGCAGAGCCTGGCCGGGACCATCACCGTGGCGTGCCAACGAGCGGGAGGCGTGGATCAGGGAGCATGGAGTCCCACGCTTCACGTACCGACTCGAGGTCCGGGTCGAACGAGCACGCCATCGTGCGTCGATCCCCCGCGAGAGCGTTGAGGTAGTAGGCATCGTCGCCGTGGGTCGCGACGAACGGATGGTAGCCGTCCGTAATCACGACGAGCTCCCCGTCTCGCACCGGCCAGAGCGCGTCGCGGGTGCCATCGCGGCGGTAGAGGCGCTGGATCCCCCACGCCTCAGGCCGCCGTAATTGGTAGTAGTAGACCTCCTCCAGCACGGCCTCGACCGGCATGTTGTCGACGTCATGCTTGTGCGGTGGCCAGCTCGACCAATTGCCCGACGGCGTATACACCTC
>DASQFY010000077.1:0-3154 GCA_035632895.1 Candidatus Dormiibacterota bacterium | reverse complement strand
CGCCGGCTTGGCATAGCGCTCCTTGAGCTGCGCCTTCTGCGAAGGGCTGGCACCCAGGAAGCGGCCATGCGCGTCGGCGATCAGCCGGCCATCCGCGCTTCGAACCTCGCCGCGCACGTGGTAGATGCGTCGGCGTCGCTCAGTCACCCAGCCGCGCGCGGTGAGTGCCTCGCCCGGGTTGGCGGGAGCGCGGTACCGAATCCGCATCTCGGCCGTGACTGCCCACGAGTCGTAGCTGGACGGCGCCCAGGCCATGACCTCGTCGAGAAGCGTGGCCAGCAGCCCACCGTGGACCTTGTCCTCCCAGCCGACGAAATCGGGGCCGGGCGTCCAGGTGGTGGTGGCGGTACCCTCGCCGAGCTCGATCTCGAGCCGCATGCCGATCGGGTTCGCGTCCCCGCACGCGAAGCAGTTGTGGTCGGCGAACGCGTAGCGTCGCCCGTCGCGCCCCACGATGAAGCGGCTGCTGCCGATTGGCGTGCCTCCGGCGGGAGCTTTCGTCACCAAGCCTCTTCCTCGTCATCCCAGTAGGTATCGGTCTCGAACTCGCTGTCCCGCGATCGACGCAGGCAGTTGTCGGCGATCGCCAGCGCAAAGGCGTGGCTGACCGCATACCCGTCGCGCAGGAAGTTGACCGCCTCGCGGCGCTCGCCCACGCCGTTGGCCTCGAGCAGCTCGCACCACTCCTCGAGCTTGCGGCCGGTCTTGCCCTCGACCTGGCGGATGTCGGCGATGTGTCGGCTCGGCATCGGTCTAGAAGTCCAGGTTCCGGACCTTCCGCGCCTCGGCGCGGATGAAGTCCCGGCGTGGCTCGACGCGCTCGCCCATCAGCGTGCTGAAGATCTCGTCCGCATCGGCCGCCTCCCGCACGGACACCTGGAGCAGGGTCCGCGTTTCAGGGTTCATGGTCGTCTCCCAGAGCTGCTCGGCGTTCATCTCGCCCAGCCCTTTGAAGCGCTGCACCGTCACGTTCTTGGTCTTGCCCTCCCGTGACAGCGTCTTGATGGCCTGGTCGCGTTCCTTCTCATCACGCGCATAGCGCGTCACCTTGCCGGTGCTGACCCGATAGAGCGGCGGCTGGCAGAGGTACAGGTATCCCTGATCCACCACCTCAGGCATGTGGCGGAAGAAGAACGTGAGCAGCAGGGTCGTGATGTGCGCGCCATCGACGTCGGCATCCGAAAGGAGGCAGATGCGGTGGTAGCGCAGCTTCGAGATGTCGAACTGCTCCCCGATGCCGGCGCCCAAGGCGATGATCAGCGGTCGGATCTTCTCGCTCGAGAGCACCCGATCCAGGCGTGCCTTCTCGACGTTCAGCATCTTTCCGAACATGGGCAGCACCGCCTGGATGCGTCGGTCGCGCCCCTGCTTCGCCGAGCCACCGGCCGAATCCCCCTCCACGATGTACAGCTCGCTGAGTGCTGGGTCGCGCTCCTGGCAGTCGGCCAGCTTGCCGGGGAGGGCCATGCCATCGAGCGCGCCCTTGCGGATCACGAGGTCGCGAGCCTTCCTGGCCGCCTCGCGGGCGCGGGCCGCGGTGACGGACTTCTCGATGATTCGCCGCCCGTCGGCTGGGTTCTCCTCGAGATGCTGGATGATCCCGCCGGTGACGACCGTCTGGACGATGCCCTTCACGTCGGCGTTGCCCAGCTTGGCCTTGGTCTGACCCTCGAACTGTGGATCCGTCAGCTTGATGCTGATCACTGCCGTCAGGCCCTCGCGCACATCCTCGCCGGACACGCTGGCGTCCTTCTCCGAGAGGACGCCTGCCTTGCGAGCCCAGTCGTTCAGCGAGCTCGTCAACGCGGCTCGGAATCCGGTGACGTGCGTTCCACCGTCGACGGTATGGATGTTGTTCGCGAAGGCCAACACGTTTTCGGCGAAGCCATCGTTGTACTGGAGCGCAACCTCGACGTTCGTGCTGCCAACCAGGCGCTCGACATGGATCGGCCGCGGGTTCAGTACCTCGCGCCGGCGGTTCAGGTGGCGGACGAAGCTGGTGACGCCCCCTTCGAAGTAGAAGTTCTTCTCGCGATCGACCCGCTCGTCCCGCAGCCGGATCCACAGGCCCTTGTTGAGGTAGGCGGATTCGCGCAGCCGGTTGGCAATCAGCTCCCAGGAGAAGTCGAGGTCCTCGAAGATATCGGCGTCGGGGGTGAAGAGCGTGCGCGTGCCGTGTCGGCGGATCCAGCCCGGCTCCAGGCCACGGTTGGCCTCCTTGGAGCCGCCGCTCTGCTTCACGGGCCCCTTGGGCTTGCCGCGGCTGTACTCCTGGGTCCAGCGCTTCCCATCGCGCAGGACCTCGACCCGCATCGCCGACGAGAGGGCGTTCACCACGCTCACGCCCACGCCGTGGAGGCCGCCGGAGACCTTGTAGCCGCCGCCTCCGAACTTGCCGCCTGCGTGCAGGACGGTATGCACGACCTGCAGCGCGTCCTTGCCGCTCGAATGCTTGCCGACCGGAATCCCTCGCCCGTCGTCGACCACCTCGACCTGCCCGTCGGCGTGGATCGTCACCTCAATGCGGGTGGCCACGCTGGCCATCGCCTCGTCGATGCTGTTGTCGACCACCTCCCAGACGAGCTGGTGCAGGCCGCGCGCATCGGTTGAACCGATGTACATGCTGGGCCGCTTGCGGACGGCGGTCAGGCCCTCCAGGACCTGGATGTTGGCCGCGGTGTAGTCGCCGACCACCCTAGGCCGGCGAGGGCGAGGCTTGGACGCTGGCTGGACGGTCATGCCGGCTCCGTCACGTGCTCGCCGGCGGGTGCCTCGACGGGGATCGGCGACGCATCGCCGGAACCGACCCCGACCCCGCGGGTGATGATGGCGTAGATGCGGTCCAGCTCTTCGTCGCTGTAGAAATCGATCACCAGGCGGCCGCCCCTGCGGGTGCGCACGATCCCGACCTTGGTGGCCAGGATCCCGCGCAGCTGGGCCTCGAGGTCGGCGAGGTCGCTGGAGAGCGGCCGACGACGGGTGTGCGGGCCAGCCTCGCGCTTTCTTCGCACGAGCTCCTCGGTCTGGCGCACGGAGAGCCGCCGTTCGAGGACGACCGCCAGCACGGCGCGCTGCAGCTCGGGCACGGTCAGCGCCGCAAGCGCCCTACCATGGCCCTCCGTGATCTTGCCGTCCACGATCGCCTGGCGCGTCT
>DASQFY010000076.1:0-3760 GCA_035632895.1 Candidatus Dormiibacterota bacterium | reverse complement strand
CGATCGTCCAAGACGATGCCGGTCGCGTGCTGCTCATCCACAAGACAGATAACAACCTGTGGGCGTCGCCCGGAGGAGGCCACGAGATAGGGGAGTCGATCTCCGAGACGGTGGTTCGCGAGGTGAAGGAAGAGACCGGGTACGACGTCAAAGTCGAGGCGATCACCGGCACATACACGAACCCCAACCACGTCATGGCCTACGAAGACGGAGAAGTGCGGCAACAGTTCTCGATCGCCTTCCACTGCAAGCTCATTGTTGTCCGTCGCTGATCTTGCGGATGATGCCGTCATCGGTGTTGCCGAGGGTCTGGGTGTGAGATGGCCCCGCCCGCGGGTTGCGGACGGGGCGTTGGTTGTCTTGGTGGCGGGGTGCTCGGCGTGGTGACGCCGGTCGTGTTGATTAGTCGGCGCCGGTCTCGGAGATTGCGATGCGGGCGGCTTTCTCGTCGACGATTGCGCTGTCGCGGGCGAACGCGGCGGTGAGGGCGTTGACGGCCAGGTTGTTGATCGCACGGGGGTAGCCGCGTGAGGCGTTGTGGATCAGCGTGATCGCGTCGGCGCTGAACAGGGTGTCGGCGCGCCCGGCGATCTTCAGGTGGTGGGCGATGTAGTCCGCGGTTTCGGTGGCGTTCATGCCGGCCAGGGCGTAGCGGACCGAGATCCGCTGGTCCAGGGCGGCGAGCACCCCGAGGCGGAGCCGTTGACGCAGGGTGGGTTGGCCGATCAGTAGCGCGGCGAACGGCGCACCGGAGTCCATGTTGTGGTTGGTGAGCATGCGGACGGCTTCCATCTGGGCGTTGTCCAGCAGGTGCGCCTCGTCGAAGATGACGACCGGGGTGCGGCCGCGTTCGGCGTGTTCGGCGGCCAGGGCGTCGGCGGCCTGGGGGACCAGGGTCGCGGTGTAGAAGCTGGGGACCTGCCCGAGCGTGGACACGACATGGTGCAGCATGCCGCGGACCCCGACCGAGGGGTTGGGCAGGTAGATGACCACGTGCCGAGAGGTATCCAGGGCGGCGGTGGCGGCGCGGACGGCGACGGTCTTGCCGGCGCCGACCTCGCCGGTGATGACCCCGAGGGCGTGTTGGTCGATGCACCAGCCGATCCGGGCGACAGCCTCGGCGTGCCCGCCGTGGCGGTGCAGCATTGAGGGCGCGAGAGCGCGACCGAAGGGCATCTTCGTGAAACCCCAGTGTGACTGCAGGCGCTGGATACTCACCGGCCGACCTCCTGTCCCTGCTCGCTGGTGCTCTGATCGTCGGTGAGGTCGTCGATCGACAGCTGCCCGGGAATCTGTTCGGGCGCAGCGCAGTCCGGTGCGGTGGAGTACAGGGCGTGGAAGCCGATGCGCTCGTCGTGGGCGACCTGGGCGTGGTGGGTGTCGGCGACCAGTTGCAGGTAGGCGATCCCGGTCGATGGAACCGGCGCCGGTTCGGGTGTCTCGGGTCGGGCCTTGGGGTGCGCGTGCCGGGTGATCACGTGCGGTACCGCGTGTCCGTAGGAGCGGCCGCCGTGGCGGACCTTTATGACTTCCAGGTTGAACGGGGAGAACACCAGCTCGACCTTGCGCCCGGCCAGCGCGGCCTCGACCTGGTAGGTGTTGCCGTGCAGCGACACCGTCGCGGTCTTGGTGACCGTGCGTAGCTGCGACCACAAGAAGGCTTCGGTCAACGCCTCGGCCGAGGCCATCGCCGGGCCGTGCCCGGCGCCCTGCCAGCCGTCGTTCCAGCGGGCCAACGGGGTTTGCCCGGTCTCCGAGTGCTCCTGGTGGTGGTAGACCGACTCGACCCACGCGGTGAACAGGGCGTTCAGTTCGAGCAGCCCCGCGGCCGGGGTCAGCCCTCGCTCGGTGAGTTGCTCGGCGCTGGTGTCGGTGACCTCGACGAGGAACTGATCGCGCACGGTGCGGAAAAATCGTTCGATCTTGCCTCTGCCTTGGGGCCGGTGCGGGGTGGAGTGGGTCAGCCGGATCCCGAGCTTGCCGCAGGCCCGCAGCAGCCACGCATCGACGTAGGCGGCGCCGTTGTCGACATAGCAGCTCGCAGGCACGCCGCGGGCGGCCAGGGCAGGTTCCAGCGCGGCGGCCAGTCGCACGGTGTCCTCGGCGAACCCGAACCGGTGCCCGGTCACCAACCGGCTGTGATCGTCCAGGAAGGCGAATAGGTAGACCTTGCGGCCACCGACCCTTGGGCCGTGCAACGCGTCACCGACCCACCGCTCGTTCGGCGTGCCGGCCTCGAACCGGCCGAACACCACAGCGTCGCCGGCCGCGGGGCCCATCAGCTCGCGGCGGTGGAACAGACGCAGCAGCGTCGACTCCGACGGCGAGTAGCCCGAGGATGCGCGCAGCACCCGGGCGACCTGCGCGGCGGTGCGCTGCGGGTTTTCCCGCTTGAGCGCGACCGCCAGCTCCAGCACCCCGGTGTCGATCCGGGAACCGGGCTGGCGGATCGAGGGCATCAGCGCGTCGAACCCGCCGGCCCGGTAGCGGCGGATCCACCGATCCAGGCTGTCACGGGAGTAGGAGTGCTGCCCGCCGAACGGGCCCTGATGGGTGCCGGCAGCGATCGCGCGCACGACCCTGCCGCGGGCCTTGGTCGACAGGCCCGGATCCAGGGCAGGGCAGATCAACTGGTAGCGGAACAACGCCACCTGCTGCGCCCGGCCACGACGCGTCACGTCGTCTTGTTCAGGTGTGCTCACCACGAAACTCCTCCTCAGCAAGGGAAAGCCCAGCCGGGACCGGCCGAGCGGCAACCCTCGCGAGGATTCCGGTCCCTGACCGCACGCGTCAGGGGGAACTGGTGTTGCCGCCGCCACCCAGGCCGGCCGGCGGCCAACCCGGTGCCAGGAGCCGACCAGCCGAACACGCCGCGGCAACCTGCCAGGCCGTCACCGGGCCGAGCACCCCGACCGGCCCGAACCGGCCAGTCACCGCCGCCGTCGCCGCCCCCAACGCCGCGAGCAGGTCGCGCCACGGCGAACCGAGCGCCTTGGGCACCGGCTGATCAATACCGGCCCGGGCGGCCACCTGCCACAGGAACAACCGGGCCGCCTCCGCCCGGACGGCCATCACCCGCAGCCATCCCCGCACCGTGGCCGCCGGAACCTCAAGCTCCTGCCCGATCGGCCGATGCCCTGACCCGCCGGCGCGGGCCGTCAGCGCCGCGCCGATCACCTCGACCCCGTACGCGCGACGCGACAGCATCGTCACCGGCAACAGCACATGCGTGACCAGACACCCCGGACACCGAGCCCGGCGTGGCCGTAGCAGGCCGGCGACCCCACGCACGCCACGCGGACGCGCCCACCCCCACGAGCGCAGCACTCCCGGACAGTTCGGACAGTCGATCTGTCCAGCCCCCAGCCGGGACTCGACTCGATTCTGATCAGCCTCTACCGTGAGCAACGATGCCTCCACGCATCCAGCACGGCCCTCCCGCAGCGTCTTCCACGACCACTACGGCGGGAGGGCCGTGGTCGTCTTCTGTCGAGACATTCTCCCGATCCCCCCTGCACAGTGACGACGCCGACCACAAAGACCAGCCCCCGGACAGCGGATCACCCGCCATCAGCATCCTCAACGACGGACAGCGACCTCCACGTCGTCATCCAGAACGACGCTCAACAGTCGTGCGCCGCAAGATGAGCAACTACAACCTCAAACGCGCCACCCACCGCGCCTGGCCCACACCCACCCTGCCCATCGGCAGCGCCATCCGGATCCTCAGTCCACCCTACGTTATCGGTATTGGGGCTAA
>DASQFY010000075.1:0-12102 GCA_035632895.1 Candidatus Dormiibacterota bacterium | reverse complement strand
TTCCGTGACGTGTGCCATCCTCCCGCGAAGCGCTTCACCCCCCAGGCCCCGACCTGGCGGCCGCTGCACGACTCGACAAGGAGACCGCGGATGCAGCCCCAATCTCACGGCTCACGGACCTCGACCAGGTTGCATCGGCGGGGGGCTCGCACCAGCGCCGCGGTCGTAGTCGCGGGTTTGCTGCTTGCTGCCTGCGGTGGACAGCCGAGCAGCTCCACGGGCGGCGCACAACCGAGCAGCAGCGCGACCGGAGGCACGATGCGAGTCGGGATCGCCGGATCGGCCGACAGCCTGAATCCAGGCAATGGGCTGCTTACGGAGGCGTACGTCCTCTACGAGCTCGTGTACGACACGCCGATCACGGTGACGGCGCAGAGTGAATATGTCGCGGAGCTGGCTACTGAATGGACCGTTTCCGACGACGGCCTCACCTGGACGATGGGCATCCGCGACGATGCGACATTCCACGACGGCGAGCCCCTGACCGCGGAGGACGTGGCCTTCAGCCTGACGCTCTACCGGGATACCGACGCCTTCCCGTATCAGCCCTCGTACGTGGACGTCTTCGAGTCGATCGAGGCGGTCGACGCCACCACGGTCGAACTCGTGACCAGCGAGCCGGTTGGCAACTTCGAGTACCGCATGAGCTTCATGTACGTCCTGCCCATGCACATCTGGGAGGCGGTGGCCGACGACCCGGTCGCGTTCGAGAACGAGGAGATGATCGGATCGGGTCCGTTCAAGCTGGTCGAATTCAGCCAGGGACAATTCGTCGAGCTCGGCGCCAACACGGACTACTACACCGGCGCGCCGATCATCGACGGGGTCATCTTTCAGACGATCGAGAACAGTGACGCGCGAGTCCAGGCGCTCCTGAATGGCGACATCGACGTGATCGACGAGTTTCCGGTCACCGCCGTGGCCGCCCAGCAGAACGCCGAGAACCTGAAGATCCTCATCTCCGACGTGGCAGCCGGCGGAAGCATGCGCGACGTGATCTTCAACGTGACCGATCCGGCCGACTGCCCGCCGGATGGAACCTGCAACGGTCATCCCGCGCTCCGCGACGTCGTCGTTCGCCAGGCGCTCGCGACCGCAACCGACAAGCAGGAACTGATCGACGTGGCGCAGGGCGGTCTCGCCACGCCGGGCATCGGGTTGGTCCCGGTTGGGCTCGGCGACTTCTTCGCCTCCGAGCTGGTGGACTACCCCTTCGACGCGGCCGCTGCGGGACAGATGCTCGAGGATGCCGGCTACATCGACACCAATGGCGATGGCATCCGCGAATGCAAAGCGGACCAGGACTGCCCGACAGGCGACCTCACGTTCCGCTTCAACTTCCCGACCGACATCGATTCGGGCGCCCGTGAGGCCGAGATCCTGGCCGCCAACTGGGGCGAGGCGGGGGTAAAGCTCGAGATCCAGGGCCTGGACGCCGACACGCTGACCTCGGTCTGCTGCCCGACCTTCGATTACGACGTGATCCTATGGGGCTGGGGCTCGGATCCAGATCCGCAGTTCCTCCTCGGCGTCCTGCTGTGCACCGAGATCGAGAGCGGCTTCAGCGAGAGCGGCTACTGCAACCCGGAGTACGACGACCTCTATGCGGCCCAGGGGATCGAGACCGATGCGCAGGCGCGGATCGACATCATTCATGAGATGCAGCGCATCGCGCTCGAGGATGTGCCGTACATCATCCCGTACTACGAGCAGAGCATCGAGGCGTACCGGACCGACCGCTTCACCGGCTTCCCGGAGGGCGAGCTGACCCTTGGGCTCACCGATCCGACGGCATTGACGGTTATCCGGCCTGTGGAGTAGCAGATCTCGGCGGGCAGCCAGCGAACGACTGATCGGAGGACGCCATTTCAGGCCGCGGCGGCTACCTGCTGTCCAAGGCAACCTGGGCGATCGTCACGATTGCGGTCGTCATCACCTTCAACTTCCTGCTGTTCCGGGTGCTGCCGGGAGACCCGGCCAAGGCGGGCGTCAAGGACTCGCGGCTCAATGCGGCCGCCATCGAGGAGCTGCGGGCGCGGTTCGGCCTCGACAAGGAGGTCCTCGTCGACCTCGACGGCCCGAACCCGTTCGACACGCAGTACTTCACCTACCTGGGGGCGCTGAGCAGAGGCGACCTGGGAACGTCGTACGCCTTTCGGGATCGCAACGTCAGCGATCTCATCGGCGACGCCCTGATCAACACCCTCTGGCTCGTTCTGCCGTCTCAGGCCTTGTCGATCGTGCTCGGCACGATCCTCGGCCTGATCGCCGCCTGGAAACGGCGCACGGCCATCGACGTCGCGGCACTCGCCTTTGGGCTCTTCATGTGGTCGCTGCCGACGTTCTTCCTGGGGATCATCCTGCTCTTCCTCGGCGCCAACTGGTTCCACCTGCCAACGTCCGGGCGGGTCACGCTGGGCACCGACTACGCCTCGTTCTGGGAAGCGGCCGGCGACGTGCTGCGCCATCTCTTCCTGCCGACCCTGACCCTGACCCTGGTGCTGCTGGGCGAATACCTGCTGATCATGCGCAGCTCGGTGCTCGAGGTCTTCAGCGAGGACTACATCCTCACCGCCAGGGCCAAGGGCCTGTCGACCTTCCGCATCATCCGCGACCATGCCCTGCGCAACGCGATGCTGCCGCTGGTGACCCTGATCGCCATCAACCTCGGCTTCACCGTGTCCGGGGCGATCCAGGTCGAATCGGTCTTCTCCTGGCCCGGGCTCGGGGACCTCACCGTCCAGGCAGTGGCGCAGCGCGACTATCCGGTGCTGCAGGGCGCCTTCCTGCTGCTGGCAGTGGCGGTGGTGATCGCCAACCTGCTGGCGGAGCTCGTCTATGGGCTGCTCGATCCGCGAGTGGTTGAGGCGTGACCGCCACCAGCCAGGTCCTTTCGGCCGCGCCCGCCGAACTGCCGCGCGCACATCCCGCCCGCGCCTTCTTGAGGAACCGAATCGGCGTAGTGGGCGCCGTGATGATCGCGATCGTGGCGCTCGTGGCCCTCTTTGCGCCGTGGATCGCGCCCTACGACCCGTATGTCCACGTGCGCGTGACGGTCCTGGACATCTTCCAGGGGCCGTCCTCCCAGCATCTGTTGGGGACCGATGACGCGGGCAAGGATGTCCTTTCCAGCCTCCTGTATGGAGCCCGCGTCTCGCTGATCGTGGGCTTCGCGGCGGCATTCATCTCGCTGATCATCGGTGGCAGCATCGGCCTCATTGCGGGCTATTTCGGCGGCAGGCTCGGCGCAGGGCTCATGCGTTTCACGGACTTCTTCCTGGTCATTCCCGACCTGGCGCTGCTCATCGTGATCGTGGCCGTGTTGCGCGACCGGAGCCTGTTCAACTTGATCCTGGTCATCGGCGCGCTTGGCTGGACGACGACGGCGCGGCTCGTCCGATCGCAGACGCTGAGCCTGCGCGAGCGCAAGTTCGTGCTGCGGGCTCGGGCGGTGGGGGGCGGGGACTGGTACATCCTGCGCCGCCACATCCTGCCCCTGGCGCTGCCGCTGATGCTGGCCAACACGGTGCTCGTCATCAGCCTCGCCATCCTGTCGGAGTCGACGCTCTCGTTCATCGGTCTCGGCGACCCCACCGTCATCAGCTGGGGACAGATGCTCGACTTCGCGTTCGGGCGGGGTGCCGTTTCGGCGGGGGCGTGGTGGGCGCTCCTGCCGCCGGGCTTCGCGATCGTCTGGATCGTGCTGGGTACCACGCTCCTCGGGACGGCCATGGAGGAGGCATTCAATCCGCGCCTGCGACGCCATCATCTGGAGGCCGATGAGGCCTCAGTGGTGGCGGACGAGCTGGTTGCGGAACCGCCCGTCTCGGTTCCGGCGCCTTCCGGCGTTGCGACCACGTTCGCGGCGGACTCCGCGCCGGTGCTCCAGGTACGTAACCTGACGGTGGAATTCGACTCGCCGAGCGGCCCCTTGCGGGCTGTAGAGGATGTCAGCTTCGACCTCCGTCGCGGCGAGACGCTTGGTCTGGTGGGAGAGTCAGGCTGCGGCAAGACCACCACCGTGATGGGCATGCTCCGGCTCCTGCCGCCGGGCGGTCGTGTTGTCGCCGGTCAGGTGCTGTTCGGCGGACGGGACGTCCTCGCGCTCGACCCCACCGAGCTCCGCGCCGTGCGATGGGCGGGGATGTCGATCGTTTTCCAGGGCGCGATGAACGCGCTGAACCCGGTGCGCACCATCGCCGATCAGATCTCCGAGACGATCCTGGTGCACGAGCCCGAGATGTCGCGCGGCGAGGCCGGGCGGCGGTCCGGGGAGATGCTCGAACGCGTGGGCATCAGCGCGCGGCGGGCGACTGAGTACCCGCATACCTTCTCGGGTGGCATGCGGCAGCGGGCGATGATCGCCCTGGCGCTCGCCTGCCAGCCCGATGTGGTGATCGCCGACGAGCCGACGACCGCGCTCGATGTCATGGTCCAGGCCCAGATCCTGGAGCTGCTCGCAGCGCTCGGCCGCGACTTCGGGATGGGCACCATCATCGTCACCCATGACCTGGGAGTAGTTGCCCAGGTCTGCGACCGGGTGGTGGTCATGTACGGCGGCCGTGTCGCCGAGAACGCGGACGTGCGCACCACCTTCGCGCACCCGCGCCATCCCTATACCCAGCTTCTGTTGAAGGCCTTCCCCAACGTGGGCGAGACCGATCAGCGCCTGCGCTCGATTCCCGGCACGCCGCCGCGCCTCGACGCGCTGCCGCCGGGCTGCCGCTTCACGCCACGCTGTCCGTACGCCTTCGAGCGATGCTCGGCCGAGGTGCCGCCGCTCTTCGCCGTGGGCGACGACGACCACGGTGCATCCTGCTTCCTGGTGGTCGAGCCGGAGCGGGCGCATGGCTGATCCGGTCCTCCACGTCGAAGAGCTCGCCAAGCGGTTTCCCGGCCAGCGCTCCCTGATGGACGTGCTGCGGCGGCGGCCCGCCGCACCGGTGCGCGCGGTGGATGGCATCACCTTCGCGGTCGAACCCGGCGAGGTGCTGGCGCTGGTTGGCGAATCGGGCTGTGGCAAGACGACGACGGGCAACCTGTTGCTTGGGCTGACGCAACCCAGCGGCGGTCGGGTCACGGTTCACGGCCACCAGCTGAGCAAGCTCGATCGCCGCGAGCTCGCCGCGTTGCGTCGCGATGTGCAGATGATCTTCCAGGACCCATACGAGTCACTCAACCCACGGATGAGCATCGGCGAGATCGTGGCGGAGCCCCTGCGCGTCCACCGCGTCGCCGCCACCCGGGCCGAGGAGCGGACGCGTGTCAACGAGGCGCTTATGCAGGCGGGGCTGCAGCCGCCCGAGGTCTATCTGCGCCGGCTGCCGTTCGAGCTTTCCGGCGGACAGCGCCAGCGGGTCGTGATAGCGGCCGCGCTCGCCCTGCGGCCACAGGTGCTGGTCGCCGACGAGCCGGTGAGCATGCTCGACGTAAGCATCCGCGCCGACATCCTCAACCTGCTGGCGCGGCTGGCCCGCGATCAGAAGATCGGGGTGGTGATGATCACCCACGATCTGTCGACCGTGGCCGCCTACGCCGACCGGATCGCGGTCATGTACCTGGGCCGGATTGTCGAGATCGGAGCCACGCGCGACGTGCTGACCGATCCACAGCACCCGTACACGGCCGCACTCCTCTCGGTGGTGCCGGTGCCCGATCCGACGGCCCGCCGCCGCCCGGTGATCCTCAGCGGCGAGACACCCGACCCGGCGCACATCCCGTCCGGCTGTCGCTTCCATCCGCGCTGCCCGTTGGCGTTCGATCGATGTCCGACCGAGGATCCGCCGCTCTTCACGGTGGGAGCCGGTCACGAGGCGGCGTGTCTGTTGGTCGAAAACGGACGAAGGCTGCCGCCGACGGCCGAACTCGACCCGCCTGCAGCGCGGGTCGATATCGCCGGTGGCGGTCCATGAGCACCGATGCGGCATCTCCAGCGACACGCGATCGGCGCCAGCGATGAGATCGAGCCGACGAGGCGCCTTCCGTGCAGTTTGATCGCAGACGGCGATAACCTGCCGAGCGCGCCTCCCGGGCTCAGGCGACGAACAGGAGCGGTACCACCACCACCGCCACGCCTGCGCCGACCGCCGCCGGCGCCAGGATCCGCATCCGACGTGAGCGCCAACCCGCAAGTCGCAGCGCCAGCAGCCCGGCCGGGAGCGCACCGGCGAGGCCGGCCACGCTGGCAGCCACGGCATGCCCGAGCGTCGGTGAGGCGACACCGACCTGACGCTCGCCCGCGCTCATCAGGCCGACCGCCACGGTGGCCAGCGCCGCAAACAGCGCGGCGGCGAGCGTGCCGCTGAACGCGCGCAGACCGCCCTGCTGGGTGGCGCCTGACAGGCACGCGCCAACGGCGAGCGCCATCGCGACCAGCCACGTGCCGATCGCCGGGGCCTTGGTCCCGTCCGGGGCGGCCAACCAGAACCAGGCGAGCGCCACCAGCGGCGCGCCGAGCATGCCCGCCGCCGCCGCCCAGGTCAGCGGCCGGGTCCAATCCTCCGGATTCTCGGGCGCGACGACGTCGCCGAGCCTGACGCTGACCGGCACGAGATCGTCGGGAGACGGTTGGTCGGTCATGCCCGAACCGCCTCGCCCGCCTCTCGCAGGCTCGGCACCGTCGCCAGCCGCAGCCCCAGGATCCGCGCGCCGAGCTCGCGTACCATCCAGCCGGCCTCGATCCGCAGCCGTGGGTCGTCGGTGTCGATCGCAAGCGAGGCCAGGGCATTGAGCTCGGGCAGCGCCGCCGGCGTGTCGAGATCCTCATCCATGGCCGCCAGGAAGCGTCCGCGGTGGTCGGCGACGAGCGGGTGCACTGCCGCGGGGTCGGCGAGCGCCGGCGCGAGCGGCTCCAGCTCCTCGGCCAGGCGACATGCGAGCCGCAGGCGCGCGGCGGCGACCGCGGATGCCTCCAGAACGGTTTCGTCGAAATCGAGCTCCGCGCGATAGTGGTGCGCGATCAGGTAGTGCCGGATCGCGTCGCCTGGCCACGAGCGCAGGAGGTCCCGCACCAGCACGAGGTTGCCGAGCGACTTGCTCATCTTCTCGCCGCGGTAGCGCAGCATGCCGGCGTGCATCCACCAGGCGACGAACGGCGCCTGGCCGGTGGCCCCCTCGCTCTGGGCGATCTCCGACTCGTGGTGCGGGAAGATCAGGTCCTGGCCGCCCCCATGAATCTCGAAACGCGGTCCCAGGTAGGTGATGCTCATGGCGGAGCACTCGATGTGCCAGCCGGGGCGGCCGGGCCCCCACGCGGACGGCCACCAGGGTTCGTCCGGCAGCGACGGTTGCCACAGGACGAAGTCGAGCGGGTCGCGCTTGCCGGGCATCTCCGGCACGTTGCCGCGCTCGTTGGCGAGCGGCAGCATCGCCTCGCGCGGCAGCCGCGAGAGCGCCCCGTAGGAGGGCCACGAGTCGATGCTGAAGTAGACGTGGCCTTCGGCGGCGTAGGCGTGGTCACGTTCCAGCAGGCGGGTGATCAGGTCCTGCATCTGCGGAACGTGCTGGGTCGCCCGCGGCAGGTGATCGGGGGGCAGCCAGTTCAGCGCCGCCATCTCGGTCAGGAAGGTGGTGACGTGCCGGTTGCCGAGAGCCAGGTAGTCCTCGCCGATCTCGCGGGCTCGGCGCAGCATGTCGTCGTCGACATCGGTCAGGTTCTGGACGTAGACCACGTCATGGCCGAGGTACTCCAGGTACCGATGCAGGACGTCGAAGCTGACGTAGGTAAAGGCGTGTCCAAGGTGGCCGGTGTCATACGGCGTCACGCCGCAGACGTAGAGACCCACCGGTCCGGAACCGATGGGGGCGAATGGCACGAGCTCGGCGCGGAGCGCGTCGAAGAGGCGAAGGGTCACGGCGCGGATTCTAGGCGGGTAGAATCCATCCCGGTCATGTGGGAAGTGCTGCGCTGGTTCGCCGTCTTCGTCATCGCGGTCATGCTCATCGTGGCCGGGCTCTTTACGCTGATGGGGCGTCCGCTGCCGATTCCGAACTTCTGACGCCGTTCGCCCGCTCCGCCGCTACCAGAGCTGCGGCTTGGTGCTCATCAGGAGACCGATGACGCCGGTTGCGGCCGCCATCGCGTAGGCCACGTACCGCTGCCGGCGTGCGCGCCGCCGCCAGGCCTCGTCGTCGCCCTCGCCACCGATACGCAGCAGCCGGCGCAGGTTCGGCCGTGACACGAACGCGGCCAGCAGCAGGTTGGCGGCGTACAGGACCAGCGCCACCAGCAGCCATGGGCGCGTCAGGAGCTGAGTGCCGAGAATCGCCAGCAGCCCGGCCCCGCTGACGGCCAGACCGAGCCCGATCACCACGCTGCCGGAACCCTGCATCGCGAGGAGGGCTCGAACGAGGGGGTTCGGCGTTTCGCCGGTGGTGGCCGCTCGGCGCAGCACGAACGGGAGCAGCAGGCTGGGCGCGAGCAGGGCGATCGCCAGCCCGATGTGCACGAGCAGCAGGATCGGGAACCAGTTCACGGTGCGCCGATGCTAACGCAGCGCTGCCTGACTCGCCGATCGCCGCCCGTCGGGCTATGCGCCGGTCGTCTTCGGTGTCTTGGTCCGCGCCGGTCGTGCAGTCTGCGCCGTCTGCGCGGGCCGCTTGGGCTCGCTCCGCCGGCTCAGGCCCCCGACAAGCGACAGCGCTGCCGGGACGTTGACCGCCCAGCCAACGCCGAACGGCTGGTCGTGGAAGAGGCGCGTGCTCTTCGGGTTCCAGAAGGCGTCGATCACCCGGCGCGGGGTCGGCGGCCGGAAGTCGTACGGGACGAAGCCGAGCAGCCGACCGTGCCAGGTTCGCTCTTCGGCCGGCAGCCGGAGCTCACGGTAGATGGCGCCGACCACAGCGGCCAGGGTCAACATGCGGACCAGCCAGCCGAGGTCGCCGATCTCGCTACGAACGTTCTTCAGCATCATGGCCTCCTCTCTCGCAAGCGCCGTGCCGGGCCACCTGCCGACGGCTAGCATCGCGCCATGCGCTTCTACGACGCGGCCGCGATCGAGGCTGCCGTGCCGATCGGCGAGCTTCTCGACGCAGTCGAGGCCGCCTATCGAGATGTCGCGGCCGGACGAGATCATTCTCCCCTGCGAGTCCATGTCCCGCTGCCAAACGGCGACCTGCTGCTGATGCCAGGCGTCCGGGAGGGTGGGACGGGGTCGTCCGTCAAGCTGGTGACCTTCCTGCCCGCCAACACCGCCCGTGGCCTGCCCACCATCCACGCCGTGGTCGTCTGGCTCGACGTGGAGACCGGGGAGCCCCTGGCGGTCCTCGACGGCGCCAGTCTGACGAGAATGCGGACCGGCGCCGCGTCCGGCGTCGGCACGCGACTGCTGGCGCGTCAGGACGCGACGGTCCTCGCCCTGCTGGGAACCGGTGCCCAGGCGGCGTGGCAGGTCCGGGCGGTCATGGCCGCTCGCCCGATTCAGGAAGTTCGGGTCTTCTCCCGCGCGGCCGCGGCCCGGGAGCACTTCGCCGCCGAGATGGCCGACGAGCTCGGCGCCGGAGTACGCGTGGTCGCGGCGCGCTCGGCGGAGGAAGCGGTGGGCAGCGCGGACGTGGTGTGCTGCGCCACAACGTCGGCGGAGCCGGTCTTCGAGGTCGACTGGCTGCGGCCCGGCACACATGTCAATGGGGTCGGCGCCTTCCGGCTGGGGATGGTGGAGCTGCCGCCCGGCCTCTTCGCCAGAGCTGCGGTGGTGGCAGTCGACGCCCGTTCGGCGGCCCTGGCCGAGGCTGGAGACCTGGTCGCGGCCATCGATGCCGGCCTGCTGACGGCGGATGGCTTCGTGGAGATTGGGACCATTGGGCCCGATTGGGCCGCCACGCGCGACCCCGACGCGATCACCGTCTTCAAGAGCGTCGGCCTTGCGATCCAGGACGTGGCGGCCGCCGAGCTCGTCGTCCGTCAGGCCACTCCCATCGGGGGAGGCGCCGGCGCCTAGGGCCGGCCCAGACCGGCCGTGGGCGGGCGATCCGAGGCGAGGTCAAACGCGAGCGCCGCGACGAGCTCGCGCAGCGCCACGCGCCAGAGTGCGCCGAAGACTGCGAGACGGACGTCGGCCGGCGGATCGGCCGCCGGGCGGAGCGCCCCGCCGACCCACCGCGTCACATCCAACCCAGCCAAGGCGTAGGAATCGATCCATTCCGGTAGCCCGCGCGTCAGCGGTGGCACCCGATGCCGGGGCATGAGCGCTTGCCGGCCGGCCACGGTGACGACAGGTTCAGGATCGGCCGGCGGCGGCGGTGGGGGTGCCCCTGCGTTGACGACCGGCGCCTGGCCGCCACCCGGCTCCTCCTGGCTGGGCGGGGGAGTCGGGAGTGAGGTCGGCATCGGCGTAGGGCTGGGCTGCGCGGTGGGCGTCGGGGTCGGCCCACCGGTGGCGGATGGAGTCGGCGTCGCCACAGCGGTCGCGCTCGGTGTCGGGAGGGGCGTGGTGGTGGGCGTCGGGGTCGGCGTGCCGGTCGGGGCCGGGGCATCGGTCACGCTGACTCCGGGGTAGTAATAGGTGAGCACGATCTGCGCGGCGGTCTTGCCGGCCAGCCCGCAGCCCTGGGTGCCCCACTGGAACATCTTCCAGCCATTCGCGTTCGCGCCACACGCCTCGTTCGCGGCACCGGCGTTGTAGTAGGTCGGGAAGATCGCGCCGCTCTTGTGCACGCGGGTGCCCCACGTCGCGTCGACCGCGGCGGCGGCCGTGCCCCAGGTCGGCTTCGACGGGTCGTAGACCTGGTCGTACGTGTCATCCCGCAGGTCGAAGCATGCCCCGGCGCCATTCACCCCGCCCCGCCAGTGAAGCACCTGGTACCAGGCGTAGTGCTTGACCGCCAGGGCGCCCGACCGCAGCGACTCGGTCGTCCAGGAGCCGATCCACTCACGGGACAGCACGTTTTTGGCGTAGGTCCGGAAGTCGACCGTGTCGACGGCGCCGCTGACGTGACGGAGGACGCGGATGGTGGGCGGGGGCTGCACCTGCGAGGTCCAATTCGAGCAGGACGCGGCTGCCGCGCGCGGCGTCAGACCAAGCCAGGGCGCGGCGGCGCCGAACGCGATGAGCGCGGTGAGGCAGGACGCGGCGAGCGTGCGTCGGTTCATCGGGCGGCGACCGTACACCGCACTCCACCGCACCAGAACCGACCGATGGTCCTAGAGGGGTCAGGCCCAGCGATGCACCCGCTGGCGGATCGTCTCGAACCCAAGTTCGTCGCACAGGCTGAGGAATCCCTCGCGCGGGACGCCGCGCCACTCCAGCGCGTCGAGGTCGCCGGTGATCGCGGAGTCGGTCTTCAGAGTCGCGAGATGGCGGTACAGGATGGCCTCGGCGCGCTGTTGCTGGAGCGTTGCGGCCAGGCGGCTGGCGTTGCGCAGCGGCACGTCCCATTCGAGTGGCGAGTCCGGGATCGCATCCAGCGTGCCCCATCGGGCCAGCACAGCAGCCGCGCTCTTGGCGCCCCAGCCAGGCAGGCCCGGGTAGCCGTCCGACGAGTCGCCGACCAGCGCCAGATAGTCCGGGATGCTGGGCGGCGCCACCCCGAACTTGGCGCGCACCCCGTCTTCGTCGTAGGTGATGCGCCGCATCCGGTCGCGGAGCACGACCTGCTGGCCGCGGACGCATTGCGCCAGGTCCTTGTCGACACTGCACACGATCACCTGGCTGAGGCGCGGGTCATCGGCAAAGCGTGCGACCGCCGCCGCCAGCGCGTCGTCGGCCTCGTCCTCGACCATCGGCCAGGTGACGATCCCGAGCGCGCGGAGGCCCCGCTCAGCGTCGCCGAACTGCGACAGCAGGTCGGGGTCGATGCCGGCGCTGCTCTTGTAGCCGGCGAACAGGTCGTTGCGCCAGCTCTCGATGACATGGTCGGTCGCGGCGGCGATGTGCGTGACGTCCGGCTCGCGGAGGAGCGACAGCATCGAGTCGACCAGGCCGTGGACCGCGTTTACGGGCCGCCCGTCTGGCGCGTTCTCGGGCGGGTGCGAGTAGAAGGCCCGGAACAGCTCGAAGGTGGCGTCGACGAGGTGGAGCTTCATCGCTGACCGATGGTAATCGGCCAGTAAGCGGCTGGTAATCGGCCATGTGCACGATGGGCCCAACGGGGAGTCGGCGTGGA
>DASQFY010000074.1:0-12700 GCA_035632895.1 Candidatus Dormiibacterota bacterium | reverse complement strand
TCCGGCCACGTGGAGGAGTTCCAGCCGATCGCCACCGGCTTCGTGCCGATGGACAAGACGATCGGCGGGGGCCTCCGACCGGGCGAGCTGATGCTCATCGGCGGCGCGCAGGGCTCGGGCAAGACCACCATGGGCCTCCAGATGGCCCGCAACATGGCGGCATCCGGCCAGGCCACGGTCCTCTACGTGTGCTTCGAGCACGAAGAGGAGTATCTGATCCAGCGGCTGATCGCCATGGAATCGGCGCTGGCGCACCTGCCGGCCAAATCGGGCGCCGTGAAGATCCAGGACGTCAAGAAGGAAGTCCTGGGTAGCTACACCGCCGCCGCCGAAACGGGCCAGCGTGCAAAGCTCGGCACCAACCCGCGCCTGCGGCCGTCGCTCGAGCGGATCGCCCGCTATGGCAGCAACCTGTACCTGATGCGCGGCACCGCCACCGCCTCGACGATCGACAACCTGCGCTCGCTGGTGGACGAGCACCGCGGCGAGGAAGACCGCCGCCTGGTGCTCTTCGTCGACTACCTCCAGAAGGTCCCGGTCGTCCCCGAGCCGGCGGACGAGGCCGAGAAGGTGACGCGCATCGTCAGCGGGCTGAAGGACATCGCGCTGGCGATGGAGGTCCCGGTCGTGGCGATCGTGGCTGCCGACCGCGAGGGGTTGAAGGCCAAGCGCCTCCGCAACCATCACCTGCGCGGCAGCAGCGCCATCAACTACGAGAGCGACATCATCCTGATCATGAACGACAAGTACCACATCGTCGCCAAGGTGAACATCGAGTTCAACCCGTACCAGGCCCAGCGCTATCGGGACTGGGTGGTGCTGACCGTGGAGAAGAACCGCGGCGGGCAGGACAACATCGACCTCGAGTTCGAGAAGCTCTTCGAATACAGCTGCTTCGATCCCACCGGGCGGATCACGGCCGAGAAGCTGATCGAAGAGCGGCTCTACAACGACTGACGTCAGTCGGCAGATGCTCGACCCGTACAAGGTGCTGCAGGTCATCCCCACTGCCGACCAGGAGGTCGTGGATGCGGCCTTCCGCACGCTCGCCAAGAAGTACCACCCCGATCGCGACAAGACGCGCTACGCGGCGCGGCACATGGCCGAGCTGAACGCCGCCTATGCGGTCGTCCGCGACGCAGGACGGCGCGCGCAATTCGATCGCTCCCAGCGCCACACCTACTACGGTTCCGAGACCACGGGCGCGAAGCCTTCTCCCGCCGTGCCGGCGCCACCGCGATCGGACAACGCCGGGACCCGGCTGGAATTCGGCCGATATTCCGGCTGGACCCTGCGCGACCTGGCACGCCAGGACCCGGACTACCTGCGCTGGCTCTCCCGGCACGCGTCCGGGCTGCGGTACCGGACCGAGATCTACCAGATCCTCGGCCGGATGGGCGTCTCCGCCGCCTGAGGCCTCGCCGGACCGCCACCCCATCGGGCCACACACGGTAGGCTTTGGACCGATGACCAAGACCCGACCCTCCAAGCCGTTGCGGGCTGTCTTCCTGGACGTGGGGGACACGATCATGCACCCCAACCCATCGTGGGAGCACGTGTACGCCATGGCGTTCGAGGAGTTCGGGGTGGAGGTCACCATCGAGGACCTGCAGCGGGCGCTGCGCGCCGCCTATCGACACGGTGGGTGGGGCATGGAGGAGGGCTTCGAGCCGAGTGAAGCGGCCACCTTCCAGCGGACGATGGAGATCGACCAGATGGCGCTCGCCGAGCTGGGCCTGGGACCGATGCCGGAGGCCTTCTTTCGCCGCCTCTCCGAGCTCTTCATGGTCACCAGCCATTGGCACATCTTCCCGGACGTGTATCCGGCACTCGTCGAGCTACGGAAGCGCGGGCTGGTGCTGGCCACGCTCTCGAACTGGGTCTGGAACCTCCCGGAGCTCCTCCACGCGCTCGACCTGGTGCGCCACTTCGATTTCATCGCCGCAAGCGCCCGGATCGGGTTCGAGAAACCCCATCCGCGCATCTTCGCGTGGGCGCTGGAGCAAGCCGGCGTGACGGCGGGGGAGGCGATCCATGTCGGCGACCACCTCGACGCCGACGTCCGAGGCGCCCTGACGGCCGGGATGGGCGCGGTGCTCATCGATCGCTTCGCACGGCACACGCCCGATGAGCTGCCGGCCGGCGTGCCGCGCATCACCTCGCTGAGCGAGCTGCTGCCGATCGTGGACGCGCGGCTCGTGGCGGCCAAGGCGTCGTGAGGCGCGAGGCGGTGGCCGAGCGCCCATGGCGCTGCTTCGTGGCGATTCCGATCACGGATCGGCTCCGGTCCGACTTGTCGACGGCGGTGGCGGCCATGCGCGCGGATCCCGAGCTTGATGCCCCCTGGCGCTGGACCGATGCCGCCGGCTGGCACCTTACCCTCGCCTTCCTGGGCCAGACCGATCCAGCCCATGTGCCGCGGCTGGCCGAGGCGCTGGTGGCCGCGGTTGGCGGCCTCGAGCCGTTCATAGCCAGCACCGGCGGCCTGGGCCTCTATCCGACCCGCCGTGCCGCACGCGTGCTGTGGTACGGCGTCGACGATGCCTCCGGCCGGCTCGGCGGAGTGGCGCAGGCGGTTCGCTCCGGCCTCGGGTTGGACGTCACCGAGCGCTTCCGCCCGCACCTGACGCTGGCCCGGGCCCGTGACCCGCGGGGGGTGGATGAAGCGGCGGTGGCGGCGATGGAGTCGCCAGCCGGCGAGATCGAGGTCAAGCAGGCGGTCCTGTACCGCAGTCACCTCGGCCACGGTCCGGCGCGGTACGAGGCGCTCGCCGAGGGGCGGCTCGGGATCCAAGAGCCCGTGGGGGCTTCGTCGTGAGCGAGCCGCTGGCGCCGCCGCGACCCCCGTACGTGGCGGTGATCGGCGACGGCGAGCCGCGCGGTCCGGACGCGCACCGCGTCCTGGAGCTGGCCGAGGAGGTTGGCCAGCTGCTGGCGCGCGCCGGGGCGACGGTGGTGACGGGCGGCCTCGGCGGGGTGATGCGCGCGGCGTCGCGAGGTGCCGCCTCGGCGGGGGGCATGACGATCGGGATCCTGCCCGGCGCCAATCCACGCGAAGCGAACGAGTACGTGCGGCTGTCGATCCCGACCGGGCTCGGCGTCATGCGCAACCTGGTGGTGGTGACGGCCGCCGATGCGGTGCTGGCGGTGGGCGGTCGCCACGGGACGCTATCCGAGATCGGCCTGGCGCTGCGCATGGGTCGGCACGTCGTCACGCTCTCGTCGTGGCGCGTCGAATCGGAGCATCGCCTGGGCGGGCCGCGCGTGCATCGGGCCCGCGACCCGCGGGAGGCGGCCTCGATGGTGCTGCGTCTGGCGCAGGCCGGCCCGGACGAGCCGGCCTAGCTGGACCCCATGGTCGAGCGCGTCCTGGTCCTGCCCCGCGAGCACGTGCCGGACGGCTGTGACTTCACCGGGGTCCGCGCCGCAGCGGCGGCCGACCTGCACGTCCTTGGCGTGGCGGTCAGCACCCACGGGCAGTTCCTCGATCGGCCGGTCGCCGAGCAGAACCCGGCCTTCAAGCAGCTCATCCCGTACGTCGTGGTCCGCGACCGCGGCCGCGTCTTCCTCATGGAACGGACCGATGCCGGCGGCGACCCACGCCTGCACCACAAGGCGAGCATCGGGGTCGGCGGCCACCTCAACCCGGTGGACGACGGCGAGGATCCCCTGCGGGTTGGCCTGCGTCGTGAGTGGGCGGAGGAGCTGGTCGCCGGCTGGGAGCCCGAGTTCCAGCTGGTTGGCCTGCTGAACGACGATTCCAATCCGGTCGGATCGGTCCACCTGGGCGTGGTCTTCGAGGTCGAGGCCGATGGGCGCCCACTCGACGTGCGCGAGCGGGACAAGCTGAGCGGCCGGATGGTTGCGCCCGCGGAGGTGCTCGGTGCCTGGGACCGGCTCGAGACCTGGTCGCGGCTCGTGGCCGAGCGGCTGCTGACCAGCCGCGTCGGCTGAGGTCGAGCCAGCCGCCCCTATACTTCGCTCCATGCGCGCGCTGCGGCGGGCAATCTCCATCGTGGCCCTTCTGTTCGGCACGGCTGCCCTGCTGGCGCCGGTGGCCGGAGCGGGAGATCACGTCGTGCGCCTGCGGCTGTTCGGCGTCATCGACCAGGTCAACGCAGCCTACATCGAAGAGGGCCTGAAGGCGGCTGCCGAGTCAGGGGCCGCGGCGGCGCTGATCGAGATCGACTCGCCGGGCGGCGAGCTCACCAGCCTCGACCGCATCCTCAAGGCGATCCTCGCCAGCTCGGTGCCGGTGATCACCTGGGTGACGCCCGAAGGGGCGCAAGCTGCCAGCGCGGCGGCCTTCGTCACGCTCGCCGGCGACGTGGCGGCCATGGCGCCATCCACCAGCATCGGCGCGGCATCGGTGGTGGGCAGCGGCGGCGCGGAGCTGCCCGAGACGATCGCGAAGAAGATCACCAACTCGGCGGTCGCCAAGATCACGGAGCTGGCGCGCGACCACGGGCGCAATGTCGAGTGGGCCGAATCGGCCGTGCGCGACGCGGCCAGCGTCTCAGCCAGCGAGGCGATCGCCATGGAACCCCCGGTCGTGGACCTGATGGCCGCCGAGGTCGGCGAGCTGTTCGCGGCGATCGATCTCGGTGCCCGCGCCGACGGACGGCCCTACACCTTCGACGGGGCGCCGCTGCCGCCGCTGGCGGGGCTCACCATCCGCGACGTGACGATGAACTTCGGCCAGCAATTCCTGCACGTCCTGTCCGACCCGAACGTCGCCTTCATCCTGTTCACCATCGGCTTCTACGGGATCATCAGCGAGCTGTTCCACCCGAACTTCTTCTCCGGCAGCATCGGCGCGATCGCCATCGTGCTGGCCTTCATCGGCTCCAACAGCCTTCCGCTCAACATCGGTGGCCTGTTGCTGATCCTGTTCGGGATCGCCCTCTTCGTGCTCGAGCTGAACGTCACCAGCTTCGGCCTGCTGACCATCGGGGGCATCGTCAGCATCGTGCTGGGCTCCTTCGCGCTGTGGACCGGCGTCAATCCCGAGGAGGAGGCGATCCGGGTCGAGGTCAGCCCGTGGCTGCTGGTGGTGGTCGTCGCGCTGTCGCTGGCCTATGTCTTCGGCGTGGTTCGAGTCCTGATGCAGATGCGCAGGCAAACCACCTTCGCGCGCCCGATCGCCGCCCTGATGGGGGCCGGCGGGGTGGCGCAGACCCTGATCGCCCCGACCGGCATCGCGTTCGCCGGGGGTGAGGCGTGGTCGGCGCGCAGCCGAGGGCCGGAGATCCCGCCCGGCACGCCGGTCCGCGTCGTGGACGTGGAGGGTCTGGAGCTGATCGTCGAGCCGAGCCCAGAGGGCGCGCAGGCGCCCTCGACGGCCGAGCCGCAGCGGCCGTGACGCAGCCCTTGATCGCCGAGCGGACCGGCGCCCGTCCGGCGCCAAGCGGCGTGGCTGTGGTTGGGGACGCGACCGGAGGCCTCGTCGGCTGGTTCCTGGACGGCGTGACCGAACGGCTCGAGGCGCGCGGGCATCCGATCCACCGCCAGGACGAGCGAGACGCGGCCGACGTGCCGGTCGACGTGCGGGTGATCCTCAACGCGGTCAGCGCGGACAAACCGCGCAGCTTCCGCCGGCGCTCGAAGGACATCTTCGTCGTGGGCCTGGCCGAGCTGACGGACAGCCCAAGCGACATGCTCCAGGCGGGCTACTCGCTGCTCGTCCGCTCCCTGTCGAACGTGTTCATCCCGATTGTCCGCAACGGCGGCCGGCCGGACGCCCACTTCATCACCATGGAGCAGGGTTTCCACCGCATGGTGCACGAGGGCGACGACGGTGCCTTCTTCGACCAGGTCGTGCAGCGCCTGGTGCCGCTGGCGGAGTCCCGGCTGGTGATCGACAACGAGTTCGTGCCGGACCTTCCCGCCGACCTGTGGCACGGCGACGAGCACACCGAGTCCATCCGTCGCGCCGGGGAACGCCTTGCCGAGCTGAACCTGCTGCCCGCGCCGTGGCCGATCGACGAGCTGCTGTCCGAGCAGGACCTGCGCCACGTGATGCGCCTGTTCGGGATCGGCGGCCTGTCGTACGGCAATGCCAGCGCCCGCCACGACGGCGATCGGTTCTGGATGAGCGCCAGCGGCGTCGACAAGAGCCACCTCCGCACGGTGGGCACCGAGATTCTGCTGGTGACTGGGTATGACGCCGGCCGTGGCGTCGTTAGCCTGAGCGTGCCGCCAGGCGTGAAGCCCCGGCGTGTGTCGGTCGACGCCATTGAGCACCTGACTATCTACCGCCAGCATCCCGAAGTCGGCGGCATCCTTCACGTCCACGGCTGGGTGCCTGGCGCCAGCTCGACCGAGGTGGTCTACCCGTGTGGCACGGAGGAGCTGGCGCTCGAGGTTGCCGAGCTCGTCCGGCAGGCACCCGATCCATCCCGCGCGGTCATCGGCATGAAGAACCACGGCATCACCATCACCGGCCACAGCCTCGACGAGATCCTCGAGCGGGTCGGCCCCAGGATCGTTCGCCGCGTCCCCATGAGCTGACCGGCCGACGCATGGCCGACCGATCCGCCCGTGGCGTGCGCCTGCGCTTCGCTGCCTCCGCCCTCAACCATCACGTCCTGCGCCTGCTGGGTCCGCGGCTGCCGCGCATGACGGGCGGCTGGATGCCGTGGCTGGGGCTCCACCGCTATCCGGTGCCCGAGCTGCGTGGCCCGGCCTGGGCGCGGCTGCGACCGACTCTGGCGGGCATCTGCGGCACCGACCTCGCGCTGCTGACCGGGCACGCCAGCCCAATCCTGTCGCCCTTCGCCTCATTCCCGGCCGTCCTGGGCCACGAGGTGGTCGCCGTCGTGGAGGAGGCCGGGGCCGCGTCGGGCGTGTCGCCGGGACAGCGCGTGGTCGTCGACCCGGTGATCTCCTGCTTTGTGCGGGAGCTCGAGCCCTGCGCCGCCTGCCGCGGCGGACGGCCCAGCCTGTGCGTGCGGGCGGCCGAGGGGACCATCGCACCGGGCCTGCTGATCGGGTACTGCCGCGACCTGCCAGGCGCCTGGTCCGACACCATGGTCGCGCATGCCACCCAGCTGTACCCGGTGCCCGATGCTGTGTCGGACGAGGTGGCCGTGATGGTGGAGCCGTTCAGCGTGGCGCTGCACGCGGTCCTCGCCGGCCCGCCCGCCGCCGGTGAGCCGGTGCTGGTGATCGGTGGCGGGACGCTGGGCCTCTGCACGCTCGCCGCGCTGCGCCTCGTCCGGCCGGCCGCGCGGGTCACCATCCTCGTGCGCCACCCGGCACAGGCAAGCATGGCCGAACGGCTCGGCGCGGTGTCGGTGCTGCGCGATGCGCGCGACGGGGCGCTCGAGGCTGCGGAACGCAATGCCGGCGCGCGCCGCTACCAGCCGATCGTCGGCGACTCGGTGCTGACCGGCGGCTTCGGCCAGGTGTACGACTGCGTGGGGGCACGCCGCAGCCTCGACGCCGGCATGCGCGTGACCGCGGCGCGCGGGCGGCTGGTGCTGGTGGGCGGGCCGGGTGAGATCGGCGGGCTGGACTGGACCCTGGCGTGGACCCGCGAGCTGCGCATCGAGGGCAGCTACGTCTACGCGCACGAGGCCAGCCTGCCGGGCAGTCCGCACACCTTCGTGGAGGCGATGCGGCTGATGACCGAGCGCCCAGATCTGCCGCTCGCTGATCTGGTCACCCACCGCTTCGAGCTGGAAACCTGGCGCCGCGCGATGGGCGTCGCGCTCGGCCGGGGCCGCGCCGGGGCTCTCAAGGTCGTATTCGCGCCCGCTCGAGGCTGACCGCAGCGAGGGCTCGACCGCGCCCATCGGTCCATCGGTCTATGCTGCCGCTGTCGCCCACCACGGAGGAAGTCCGAGAGCCATGGACAACCCGGTCACGCTGGCGATCCTGGTCATCGCCCTGGTCGTCGTCCTCTTCCTGATCTACAGCACCGTCAACATCGTGCGCCAGTACGAGCGCCTTGTCGTATTCACCCTCGGCCGCGTCACGAACGGTGCTGCCGGCCCGGGGCTGATCCTGCTGGTTCCGATCATCCAGCAGGCGACGCGGGTCGACCTGCGCGAGTTCTACATCGAGGTGCCGCAGCAGACCTGCATCACCAAGGACAACGCGCCAATCAGCATCGACTTCCTGGTCTACTCCAAGGTCTTCGACCCTGAGCAGTCAGTGACCGCCGTGACGAGCTTCTCGGGAGCCTCGCAGGCCCTGGCGGCAACCACCCTGCGGGCCGTGATCGGCGACATCCCGCTCGACGACGTGCTGGCCAAGCGCGAGGAGATCAACAACATCCTGCGCACCAAGCTCGACGAGGTCACCCACCGCTGGGGCGTCAAGATCACCAGCGTCGAGATCCGCGAGATCGTTCCGCCACGCGACATCCAGGACGCGATGAACCGCCAGATGAGCGCGGAGCGGAACCGACGAGCCAACATCACCGAATCCGAGGGCACGCGCCAGGCGACCATCAACGTCGCCGAGGGTGACAAGCAGAGCGCCATCCTGCGGGCCGAGGGTGAGCGCCAGGCGCAGATCCTGCGGGCGGAGGGTTTCAGCAACGCGCTGCAAACCATCTTCTCCGCGGCCAAGGGGATCGACGACAAGACGATGGCCCTCCAATACCTCGAGGCGCTCAAGGCCCTTGGTGCTGGCGCCTCCACCAAGTGGGTGATCCCGATGGAGCTGGCCGAGCTGACGAAGCCGATCGCCGGTGCCATGCGGACCGCCCGCGAGGGCGGCGGGGCAGGCGGCGGGGGCACCTCGGGCTGAGGTGGCGCCTCGAGCCTCGCGTTTTGGGGGCCGCCGCGGCCTGGCCGCCTGGCTCGGCCGCATCGTCGCCGCGGCAACATTCGGCTATCTGGGCTATCTCACCATCGAGGGCTCGCGGCGCGTCGTTCGACCCGGCCGCCGCGCAGTCGCGCCGACGGAGGGCGGACCAGGGACGCCGGCAGACCTGGGCCTGATCTACGAAGACGTCCGCTTCACGACCGACGACGGGGTCACGCTGTCCGGCTGGCTGATCGGGGCCGGTCGTGAAACGCGTGCGGTTGTCGTGCTGCTGCACGGCTTCAGCTGGCATCGCCTTCCGTGGCTGGTGGAGTTCGTGCCCTGGATCCAGCGGCGCTATCACGTGCTGCAGTTCGACTTCCGGGGCCACGGCGACTCTGACGACGCCCCGATCACGCTTGGCACCCTGGAGCAGCGTGACGTGGCCGCCGCGGTCCATTTCCTCCAGGGCCGCGGTCTGGGACCGATCGCACTGATGGGGATAAGCATGGGCGGCTCGGTGGCGGTCATGGCCGCGCCGGAGCTGCCGGTGGCGGCCGTGGTGGCCGATGCCGCGTTCGCCGAGCTCCACAACCCGATCTCGAACCTCATGCGGGAGGGCGGCTACCCGCTGGCGGGGATCGGCGCCCGGCTGGTGGTGCTGGCCGCCTCGGTCCGCGCCCGCGTCAGGTTGCGCCAGCCGATCCAGCAGGCCCCGCGCCTCGCCCCACGCGGGCTGCTGCTGATCGCGCCACGAGACGACCGGGTGGTGAGCTGGACCCAGTCGCAGCGCCTGTTCGATGCGGCGCATGAGCCGAAGGAGCTGCTCGTGATCGAGGGCGCCGGTCACGCGGAGGCGCACACGGTGGGCGGTGCCGAGTACGAGCGGCGGGTCCTGGACTTCCTGGAGCGGCACCTCGACGGGTCCGCGGCCACCCTATAATCGCGCGGACATTCGATACGCCTCGGGGTCTGGTATGGCTGCCACGAAGGTGCTGGTCGTCGATGACGACCTGAACATTCAGCGAGTCCTCGTGTTCACCCTCAAGCAGGAGGGGTACGAGGTGCTGGTCGCGTCGGACGGCGAGGCCGGCGTGGAGATGGCGCGCGAGACGCTGCCGGACCTGATCCTGATGGACGTGGCCATGCCGAAGCTCGACGGCTACGCGGCCACCCAGCAGATACGAGCCTCGGAGCACGACCGCCGGGTGCCGATCATCATGCTCACCACCGAGGCGGATGTCGGCGAGCGTGTGAAAGGCCTGCGCGCCGGGGCCGATGACGACATCGTCAAGCCCTTCCATCCGCTCGAGCTGATGGCGCGCATCAAGGCGCTGCTGGCTCGCGGCGGGCCGCCGGTCACGGTCGGGGCCGGCGATACGCCGACGCTCGGCAAGCTGTGCGTCTTCTACGGCGCCAAGGGCGGGGTCGGAACCACCACGATCGCCATCAATGCGGCGATCTCTCTGGCTCGAGAGCTCCGGCGCCGGACTGCCCTGGTCGACGCGAACCTCCAGTTCGGCGACCTGCGCGTCTTCCTGGACATGGGGCTGGACACGGCCTCGATGGTCAACGCCATCACCGAGCCCGACCTCGATGCCGACCTATTGCGCAAGCTGATGGTGCGCCACCACGCCGGGATCGACCTGCTGCTGGCGCCACCGTCGCCCGAGGCCGCGGACATCGTGATGGAGCGGCAGCGCAGTGACCCTGCCGCGCTCAGCAACCTGCTCGCCATCTCGCGTCGCCTGTACGACTACACCCTGGTCGACATGGTCAAGACGATCGACGACTTCAACCTACAGCTCTTCGACGAGGCGGACGTCATCTTCGTGATCATGACCGCCGACCTCTCGTGCCTGAAGAACGTCCGGCTGGTGCTCGAGACGATGGATCACCTGGGCTACGAGAAGAGCAAGGTCAAGCTCGTCCTGAACCGATCGAACGCGTACACCGGCATCAACGTCAACAACGCCGAATCGGCGCTGAACCGGAAGGTCGACCACCAGATCATCAACGAGTACCGCGGGGCGATCAGCGCCCTCAACTCTGGCGAGCCGTTCATGTCCAGCCGGCCAGACACACCGCTGGGCAGAAGTGTCTCCGAGTTCGCGCACCAGCTCGACAGCGAGCTCGTCCCCGAGCCCATGCCGGTCCGAACCTGACGCCCTGGTCTCGCTCGATAACCAGCCGCTAACGGACCGATAAGCCCCGTCGCGTAGCCTGCTGCCGCCGGTCGCCGCTGGAGTTTGGGAGGCGAGCAGGCGGGCGACCGGCACTGCTCAACCCATCCTGGTCGCGGCTCGCCTCCGCGGGGGTCGCCCATGCTGGCTCAATCCCTGAGCGCCTCGCTCCTCGGGGTCGAGGGGATTCCGGTTCGTGTCGAGGTCGACGTCGCCTTCGGACTGCCGTCGCTGACGATCGTCGGGTTGGCGGGCAGCCGCGTGCAGGAGGCGCGCGAGCGAGTTCGGAGCGCCCTGCGCAACAGCGGCTTCGAGCTGCCGGCCCGGCGGATCACGATCAATCTTTCGCCGGCCGACCTGCCAAAGGACGGCACCGGCTATGACCTGGCCATTGCGGTCGGCATCCTCGCCGCGTCGGGCCAGTTGGCGGCGGACGCGAGGCTGGCGGACACCGCCCTGCTCGGTGAGCTGGCCCTGGACGGCGCCCTGCGACCCGTGACCGGCGTCATGGCGATGGCCGCGGCGGCGCGCGACGCCGGCATGGCGGCGATGGTGGTGGCCTCCGGCGACGAGGTTGAGGCGGCCGCCGTCAAGGGTCTGCGGGTTCACGCTGCCAGGCACCTGGGTGACGCTGTTGCGCACCTCGCCAACATCCGTGGGTTGCCGACCGCGCGCCCGACCCCGCTGCCCGCCTGGAAGCCGCCCGCCGGCGTGCCCGACCTGGCCGACGTGATCGGCCAGGCGGAGGCTCGGCGTGCTCTGGAAATAGCCGTTGCCGGCCGACACAACCTGGCGTTGAGCGGGCCGCCGGGGTGCGGCAAGACATTGCTCCTGCGCTGCGCCGAAGGGCTCCAGCCGCCGCTCGAGGATGCGGAGGCGATCGAGGTCAGCCGCATCTACTCCGCCGCGGGCCTTCTCGATCGCCGCGCGCCGATCCTCCGCCGCCGACCGTTTCGCGCGCCGCATCACACCGTTTCGACGCAGGCGCTGGTCGGTGGTGGACCGCGTGTCCGGCCGGGTGAGGCCTCCCTCGCCCACAGAGGACTGCTCCTGCTCGATGAGGCGCTGCAGTTCCGCACCGACGCGCTGGACGCGCTGCGCCAGCCGCTCGAGGCCGGCACGGTCACCATCGCGCGAGTTGAGGGAGCGCTCTCCCTGCCGGCCCGCTTCACGCTGCTGGCGGCGTTCAACCCGTGTCCATGCGGCTGGCTCGGGTCGAAAGGCCGCGCCTGCCGCTGCGACGAGGCGATGGCGCGCCGCTATGCGGCGCGGCTCTCAGGCCCGCTCCGCGACCGGCTCGATCTGTGGATCGTCGCCGATCAGCCACGCGCTGCGGACGTGGATGGGAGCGAACCGAGCGCGGCTGTCGCCCGGCGGATTCGCGCCGCCTGGGCGCGCCAGCGGGAGCGGCTGGGCATGGCCAATGGCGAGCTGAGCTCGCGCGGCATCGATCCGCGGCTGGCGATCCCGGTCAGCGTCGCCACGCTGCTCGACCGACGCGGCGTGAAGTTCCAACTGTCGCCACGCCGGCTGCATCGGGCGGCGCGCGTGGCGCGCACCATCGCCGACCTGGCGGGGAGCGACTCTGTGCTCGCGGAGCACGTCGATGAGGCGCTGCACTATCGCCCCGAGGTGGCGCCGTGATCGGGGTCGGCGCGGCCGGACCGCGCGGCGAGGCCGTGGATTCCACAGCCGTGGCTCGGCCGACGGCGCCGCCGCGCGGCCGCACGACCAGCGAAGCAGGGCCTGTGGCGCTGGTCGGG
>DASQFY010000073.1:0-8764 GCA_035632895.1 Candidatus Dormiibacterota bacterium | reverse complement strand
GGCTATCCGGTGCCGTCCGGAGTCTCCCCCGAATCTCCAACTTCTCGGCTGACGAGCGTGGCCATGACGGTGCTGCGGTAGCCGTACACCGCCAGGATGGCGAACGTCAGCAGGAAGATCACCACGCCGATGCCGGCCGCTGGCGTCATCTGCATGCCGATCCGACCGACCAGGATCGCGCCGAGCACGGCGGAGACCATGGAGACGACGAAGGCGATCGTCGCCGGCGTGGTGACGAAGCCATGAAGCAGATTGCTGCCATCGGAGATGTGCGTACCGTAGGTACGAAGGACGCCGGCCGCGTCCTCGGTCGACCCCGTGACGAAATGGCGGGCGAGCTCGGGGTCGATCTCGAGGTAGGCGCGGCGCAGGCGGTTCATGCCACGCACCCATACGACGTCCTCGTTCTGGACCTCGATCAGCCGGACGTACGTCGCCAACCCGACGAAGAGCACGACCGGCAGGACGAGGACGGCGAAGAGGATGAACCCCTCGCCGAACTCCGTGGCCTGGGCGACGAGCGCGAGCGCCACGACCGCTCCCGAGAGCAGCGTCAGGAACATGCCGGCTCGTACGAACGACTCGTTCCACGACATCGATCGAGTCGCCAGCAGGCTCCAGTGCTCGGTGGCAAGCATCTGCACTCGAATGGCGCGGCGGGCCGCATCGGTCGCCGCTGCGTCGGAGCCGGTGGGCAGCGTCATTGGCGGCAGACCCTCCGGCATGCGCTCGCCAGCCATGCCGGCATTGTACGAACCGGCGTCGAGCCGACCACTGCTACCATCGCCGCCCAATGCCGCCCGCGCCCCCAGACCTCCGCATCTCGGCCGACCACGCGCGTCGCTTCCTGGTGCGGCGCCACCTGCTTGACCCGCCGCGCTCCCTGCCTGCCGAGGCCGCATCGGTCCTGCGCGTGGTGGAGCGGCTCGGAAGCCTGCAGTTCGACCCCCTGGAGGTGCCAGGCGCGCGCAACCACGACCTCGTGCTCCACGCCCGCATCGACGGCTACCGGCGCGAGTGGTGCGACCAGTGGCTCTACGGCGCGCCGCAGGAGCGGCGGCTGATCGAGCTCTACAACAAGAGCCTGAACATCCTTCCGATCCAGGAGCTCCCGTACTACCGACTGGCATGGAGCCGGAGCGCAGACAGGTATGGAGAGTTCCTGGCTGAACACGCCGAACTTGCGGATCACATCCGCGATCACATCCGCGATAGCGGACCGGTCTCCACCTCAGCCTTCCGCGACGTGGACCACAGGATCCAGTGGTGGTGGGACAACGACGCGTCCACCAGCACCCGGGCCGCAAAGGCCGTGATGGAGGCTCTGTTCGTGGTCGGCGAGCTCGGCATCGAACGCCGGGAAGGCAGTCGCCGCTACTACGACGACGTCAAACGACTTGTTCCGGCGTCGCTCCTGGCCCGCCATGCCGATGAGCCCGATCAGCGACGCCATCAGCTGCTGTCGCGTCACCGGGGCGTGGGCCTGATGGCGGTGGGCGGTCCCGGCGAGCTCGTCATGGGCACCGGCTCAGCGGCGGACCGCGTGCGGATGACTGTCGTGCTTGTCGACGAAGGGGTCTTGATCCCGGTCCAGGTCGAAGGCTTCCGCGAGGCGCGCCACGTCCTGGCGGACGACGTGCCGATCCTGGAGGCGACCCGCAACCCGGACTCGGGCGCCCTCCCATGGGTCACCTTCGTCGCACCCCTCGATCCGCTGATGTGGGACCGCCGGCTGGTCAAGGGGCTGTTTGGCTTCGAGTATTTGTGGGAGGTCTACGTGCCGGCCGCGAAGCGACGCTGGGGCTACTACGTGCTCCCGATCTTGTTCGGCGACCGCCTCGTGGGACGCATCGAGCCACGCTTCGCGCGAGCCAGCCCCGACCTGCGGATCCTGGGGATCTGGTTCGAGAAGGACTTCAGCCCGATGGATGCGCCGGGCTTCCTGCCCGCGTTGCGCGACGCCATGGAGGCGTATCGGTCGTTCGTCGGCGCGAGGCGGGTCATGTGGCCTCGCACGCGTCTTGGCCGTGACCTGGCCGGCGCGCTGCGCGGGCTGGGCTAGCCGCGGTCGGCGAAGTCGACGATCAGCGGCGCGTGGTCGGAGGGGATGCCCGGGTAGGTCGACGGCTTCCGTGCGTCGCGGTCGCGTTCTGCCGCGATCGCTCGCTCGGCCAGCTTCGGCGAAACGTACACGTGGTCGATCCGCATCCCGAAGTTCTTGTGGAAGTTGCCGGCGCGGTAGTCCCACCAGGTGAAGAAGCCCGGTTCAGGGTGGAACTGCCGTACGACGTCCACCATTCCCCATTCGCGCAGTCGCGCCACCGCAGCCCGCTCGCGGGGTGACACGTGAGTTGCGCCGTGCACCGCCTGCTCGTCCCACACGTCGATCGATTCCGGCGCCACGTTGTAGTCCCCGCAGATCGCCAGCTCGGTGGCAGGATCGGCGTCGTCCAGCCAGCCGTAGAGCCGCTCCAGCCAGCCGAGCTTGGCCAAATAGAACTCGGAGTCGACCACACGGCCGTTCGGCACGTAGATGCTCGCCACCCGTGCGCCGCCGCAGGTGGCGGCCAGGAAGCGCCCGCCGTCATCGGTCCAGCCGTCGGCAGCCGGGATCCCGGCCGTCACCTCCTCGAGCCCGATGCGTGACGCGATGGCCACCCCGTTCCACTGCCCTCGACCATGCGACGCGACGTCATAGCCGAGCGCCTTGAAGTCGAGCAGCGGCATGGCCTCGTCGGTGAGCTTCGTCTCCTGCAGGCACAGGATGTCGGGCCGATGCCGATCGGTCCACGCCAGGACCCGCTCCAGGCGGGTCTTCAGGGAGTTCACGTTCCAGGTTGCGAGGCGCATCGGTTCGAGTCTAGTGGGGCTATCCTCGCGGCGTGGCGGTGGGCATCACCCGATACGTGGTGGCAGTGCAACCCCGCGTCGTGGTGATGGCCGAGGGCAATCCGATCACACAGCGGACGCTGGTGCGGGCCGGCTGCGAGGTCCACACCCATCCGGCGACCGAGATTGGCATCAATGGGTCCGGCGGACCGACCTGCATGACGCGCACGATCTGGCGCGAGCTGCAACGAGGCGGAGGCACCGATGATTCGCGAGTTCCGAGACTTCCTGCTGCGCGGCAATGTCATTGACCTGGCGGTGGCCGTGGTCATCGGCGTCGCCTTCGGCGCCGTCGTCAACTCGTTCGTGGTCGACGTGCTGACTCCGCTGCTCGGGATCATCGGCGTTCCGAGCTTCTCGAAACTCGGCTTCACGACTCCGAACGGCGCGTTCGTCGGGATCGGGCTGTTCCTGAATGCGCTGATCTATTTCGTGCTTGTGACGGCCGCGATCTTCTTCGCCGTCGTCAGGCCGATGAATGCAATGGCCGCCCGCCGCGCGGCCGGGGAGCGCGGGGAAGAGCCGGGGGAGGAGCCGACCACCAAGGCCTGTCCGTTCTGTGCCACCGACATCCCGGTGGCCGCTACCCGCTGCCCACACTGCACGAGCCCGCTGAGCTGACCAGCCCTCTCGCAGGGAAGGAGGCGGGCTCGCCGTCGTCGGCTGTTCGTATGGAGAGCATTTCGACAAAAGAGCCCAGGCCCAGGCACTCAGCGCGGAGCCTCGATCGTCGCTTGGTTCGTGGGGTGAACCGCTCGATCATCGGACCGACTTCAAGGGCGACCGCGGCCTATCTCGATGGTCGCTATGTTCGTGTGACGAACGAACAGTCCTAGGATCCGTCCCGGCGGACGTTGCGAAGCCATCCATTCGGGACGGGCTTAAGCGGAAGCGGGTCTAACCCCCCAGGCAAGGGGCGTTGAGGGAGGAGGGGGCCGACCCGCAGGCGGTTGCGCAGCCAGCGCAGGGTTGATCCCTCCTCCCCTACACCTCTTTGTATTCGCCCTCGATGGTTTCCTCTTCCCCTTCGCCGGCCGCGGCGCCGTCTCCGGCGCCATCGGTCCCATCGGTCGAGCCGGTGCCGTCCGTGCCATCGGTCCCGTCCGACGAGCCACCGGTGCCGCCGGCCTCATAGGCCTTGGTCCCAATCCGCTGCAAGACCTCGTTCAGCTGCTGCTTGGTCGAGTCGATGGCACCCGCATCGGTCCCGTTCAGGGCCTCACGGACAGCCGCGATGCGGGCCGTGACCTCGGCCTTCTCCTCGTCGGAGAGCTTGTCGTCCAGGTCCTTCAGCAGCCGCTCGGCCTGATAGGTCAGCGCGTCCGCCTCGTTTCGCGACTCGACCTCGGCGCGTCGGGTGCGGTCCTCCTCAGCGTGCTCGGCCGCGTCGCGGACCATCTGGTCGACGTCCTCCTTCGCCAGCATCGAGGAAGCGGTGATCGTCACCTTCTGCTCCTTGCTGGTGGCCTTGTCCTTGGCCGTTACGTTGAGGATGCCGTTGGCGTCGATGTCGAAGGTGACCTCGATCTGCGGCACGCCTCGCGGAGCCGGCGGAATGCCGTCCAGGCGGAAGGTCGCCAGCTTCTTGTTGTCGGTCGCCATCTCGCGCTCGCCCTGCAGCACCACGATGTCGACCGACGGCTGGCCGTCCGACGCGGTCGAGAAGATCTGCGTGTGCGATGTGGGGATGGTGGTGTTGCGGTTGATCATCTTGGTCGCCACGCCGCCCAGCGTCTCGATGCCGAGCGACAGGGGCGTGACGTCCAGCAGCAGGACGTCCTTCACCTCGCCGGCCAGGACCCCGGCCTGGATCGCCGCGCCGACCGCCACAACCTCGTCGGGGTTGACGCCCTTGTGCGGCTCCTTGCCATCGAACATCTTCTTGACGGCTTCCATGGCGGACGGCATGCGGGTCATGCCACCGACCAGGATCACCTCGTTGATGTCGCCCGGCTTCAGGCCGGCATCGGCCAGCGCCTGCTTCACCGGTCCCGCGGTGCGCTTCACCAGATCGGCGACCAGGTCCTCGAGCTTCGCCCGGCTGAGGGTGATGACCAGGTGCTTCGGGCCCGATGCGTCGGCGCTGATGAATGGCAGGTTGATCTCTGTCTGGGTCGTGGTCGACAGCTCGATCTTTGCCTTCTCGGCGGCCTCCTTGAGGCGCTGCAGCGCGATCCGGTCCTTGGACAGGTCTATCCCCTGATCCTTCTTGAACTCTTCGATCAGCCAGTCGATGACACGCTGGTCGAAGTCGTCGCCGCCCAGGTGGGTGTCACCGTTGGTCGAGCGGACCTCGAAGACTCCCTCGGACAGCTCCAGAATCGAGATGTCGAAGGTCCCGCCGCCGAGGTCGTAGACGGCGATCTTCTCGTCCTTCGTCTTGTCCAGGCCGTAGGCCAGGGCCGATGCGGTCGGCTCGTTGACGATGCGCTTGACGTCCAGCCCGGCGATGCGGCCGGCGTCCTTGGTCGCCTGGCGCTGGGTGTCGTCGAAGTAGGCCGGGACGGTGATCACCGCCTCGGTCACCTTCTCGCCCAGGTACGCCTCGGCGTCGCCCTTCAGCTTCTGCAGGATCATGGCGCTGATCTCCGGCGGGCTGAAGGTCTTGCCGTTGGCGAGGGTCACCACGATGCCGTCGGACTTCGGGTCCTTCTCGACCTGGTACGGCACCAGGTCCTTGCTGTGCTGCACCTCCGGGTCGTCCCAACGACGGCCCATGAAGCGCTTGATGCTGAAGATCGTGTTCTCCGGGTTCGTGATCGCCTGGCGCTTGGCCACCTGGCCCACCAGGCGCTCCCCGGACTTGGCGAAGGCGACGACCGATGGCGTGATGCGGCCGCCCTCCGCGTTGGTGATGACCTGCGGCTCGCCGCCTTCCATGACGGCGACCACCGAGTTGGTGGTGCCAAGGTCGATGCCGATGATCTTGCCCACGGTCAATGCTCCTTCGGGTTGTTCGCGACTCGGACGAGCGCCGGGCGCAGGACCCGGTCTTGCAGCCGGTATCCGCGCTGCAGCTCGCCGATCACCGTGTTGTCGGGATAGTCGGCGGTCTCCTCGTGGACGACCGCCTCGTGCACGTTCGGATCGAATGGCTGCCCTATGGCCTCGATCGGGGTCACGCCCTCGGCTTCCAAGACGCCGCGCAGCTTCCGCTCGACGAGGCGAATGCCGTCGACCCAGCCCTCGGGCACCTCTGGGGGAATGTGCTCGAGCGCCCGGTCGAAGTCGTCGAGGACTGCAAGCAGCTTGCCGATCAGCACGGCGTTGGCGAACTGGGCCACCACCTCGCGCTCGTCTTCGACGCGCCGCTTGTAGTTCGCGTAGTCGGCCGCGGCTCGCTGCCAGGCACGCAGGTGCTCCTCGCCCTGCTCGCGCGCCTCGTCGAGCGCACCCTGGAGCTCCTCCAGCTTGGCGATCAGCTCGGCTCGGGTCGGCCCGCGGCCGCCCTCGTCGCGTGGTTCGCGGACGTCGCCGTTGGTCGTTCGGTCAGTCATGGGTCTCCGCGTAGTGGCTGTTGATCAGCTCGTCCATGAGGGCTGCCAGGTAGCGGACGGTCGGGATCGCTCGCGGGTACGGCATGCGCGTCGGTCCCAGCACACCCAGCAGTCCCAGCGCCCGGTCCGGTGCCCCGTACGGCGCAAAGACGAGGCTGACTTCGTGCATGGCGTCGATCGTGTTCTCGTGACCGATGATCACGTGCACCCCGCCCCGCCGCGTCATGACCGGGACCAGCTGCTCCAGGAAGTCGGAGCGCTGGAGCACCTCCAAAATGCCCCGCAACTTTCCTCCCTGCGCGAACTCGGGCTGCTCCAGAACGTTGGCCAGGCCGGCGGTGAAGACGTCCTCGACCACCACGCCGTCCCCCTCCTCCAGCAGCTGCGCGACGACTTCGGCGACGTGCGTGGCCAGCGGGCCGAGGCGGCCCAGGCGTCGCCGAACCTGCGGGGCGGAGAGACCGCCCAGCTCCGCGTTCAAGGTGACCGCTGCGATGTCGAGGTCCGCCTGACCTGTCGGCCCATCGGGATTGATCCTGTCCAGCGTTGCGCGGTCGAGCCGGCGCTGGACGACGTTGCCGTCGCTCAGGACGAGGACGCAGAGGCGCGAGGTGTCCGCCAGCTCGACGAGCTGGACGTGCCCGTAGCGGGCCCGGCGCGACTTGGCCGGCGTGACGACCGATGCGGATCCGCTGCTCCCGGCCAGGATCGAGGCCGCCAGCCGCAGCCACTCGTTGCTGGTCAGCTGCACCTGGCTGAACTGGTGGCGGATCATCAGCTGGTCGGCCTGGTCGAGGGCCGCCTCGCGCATCAGCGACTCGACGTAGATGCGGTAGCCGAGATCGGATGGCACGCGGCCGGCGCTGGTGTGTGGGTGGCTGAGCAGGCCCATGGCCTCCAGGTCAGCCATCGCGCTGCGCACCGTGGCCGGGCTGACCGCCAGCCCGTGGCGATCGACGAGCATCTTGGAGCCGACCGGCACGGCGGTAAAGACGTAGTCCTCCACCACCGCGCGGAGCACGTTGCGCTGCCGCTCCGTCAGCTCCAGCGCCGGCCGGAGCGGGACGGGCTGCACGCCCTGCGTCGTTCGCTCGCCGACCATCGGCCCTCCCGCTGGCTCGTCCTTTCCTCTGATTAGCACTCTACCGATGAGAGTGCTAACACCCGTTTGCGGAATGGTACCAACCGTGTTGGACCGATGTCAACGCGACCCCGCCGCCGTAGGATGCGGCCATGCGTGCCCTCGGGGTATTCGTCAACGCGCTTTTGCGCAGCACGATCGCGGCCATCCTGGCGGAGGCGCTCCGGCGCCCGCATGACCCGCGCTTCGCGGGCAAGGCGATCGGCACCCGAGGGCTTGTGATTCTCCCGCTCAGCCTGGTCGTACCGCTGATGCACGTCCGGCGGCGGCGCGGCCGCTACCCGCTCTGGACGGACAACCTGTACCTGTCGATCTTCGCGCTCGACCTGGCGGGCAACCATTTCGACTTGTACGACCGCTACCGCTATTTCGACGCGATCCCGCATGCCCACGGCACCGGTGCCGCGACGGTGGTGCTGGCGGAGCTCTTCGACCTGCCGCCGCTGAGCGCGGTGGGGCTTGCCCAGCTCGTCCACATCGGCTTGGAGGCGCAGGAGTACTACAGCGACGTCTGGTTCGGGCTGCACAACGTGCGCGGCACCTGGGACACCGTCAACGACCTGCTGGCCGGGGCCGTCGGCTCGGCCGCGTACGCCGCTGCCCTGGCGCGGGCGCGGGGAGTCACGGCGCGAACGCGACCAGCGCCTCGTTAGCCAGCAATCGCCCCGTGGCGGTGAGCCGCATCGCGTCGCCGGCGACTTCGAGCAGCCCGCGGCCGCTCGCCTCCTCGACCGCCGCGCGATATCGCACGACCGGGTCCTGTCCAAACTCGCCCGCGAATCCGTCGCGGCTGAAGCCATCGATCCGGCGCAGCCCGAGCGCGACGGCCTCGAAGGCTCTCGTCTCCTCCCCGAGCGCTTCCTCGCCGCCAACCGGCCGCTCCCCAGCCTCGATCAGCGCCAGGTATCGGTCCAGGTCACGGACGTTCCACGAGCGGCTGAGCCCGTCGTAGCTGTGGGCTCCGGCGCCGAGGCCGGTGTAGGGACGCCGCGTCCAGTAGGCGCCGTTGTGCCGTGACTCGCGGCCAGGCCGGGCCCAGGAGGATAGCTCGTAGTGCCGATAGCCGGCGGCGTCGAGCAGCTCCTCCGCCAGCCGGTACTGGTCGGCGGCCACCTCCTCGTCCTGCCGCGCGATCATGAGCTGCCGCCAGCGCAGGGCGCCCGGCCGCTGCGGCGCGGCCCACTCGTCCGGGTTCATCGCCAGCTGGAGCGCGTAGAGCGACAGGTGCTCAGGCTCC
>DASQFY010000072.1:0-7352 GCA_035632895.1 Candidatus Dormiibacterota bacterium | reverse complement strand
GAGCCGCGCGCCCGCGGCGGACTGATCCGCGTCCGCGAGTTCGTGATGAAGGACTCCTACACGCTGGACCCGGACGAGGTCGCGCTCGACGTCTCCTACCAGGCCCATTACGGCGCGTACGAGAAGATCTTCGAGCGGCTGGGGCTCGAAACGGTGGTGGTGGGAGCCGATGTCGGGATCATGGGCGGCAGCCTCGCGCACGAATTCATGGTCCTCAACGATGCCGGCGAGGACACGCTGGTGATCTGCGAGACGGGCGACTATGCCGCCAACCAGCAGATCGCGACGGTCACCAAGCCAGAGCTACCCGCGGAGGAGGCTCGCCCGACGGAGGAGGTGGCCACCCCCGACACGCCGACCATCGCCGCGCTGGCTGCGTTCCTGGGGGTCGGCGAGGATCGGACCGCCAAGGCGACCTTCTTCGTCACCGGCGACGGGCGCCTGCTGACCGCCATCGTGCGGGGCGACTTCGAGGTCAACGAGACGAAGCTGAGCAACGCGGTCAAGGCGATCGGCGGGCTGCGCCCGGCGCAGTCCGAGGAGATCCAGGCCGCGGGAATGGAGCCTGGCTACGCCTCGCCGATCGGCGCGCACGACACGACGGTGGTGGTCGACGACCTGGCGGCCCGCTCGCCGAACCTGGTGGCCGGCGCCAACCGCGCTGGCTACCACCTGCTCAACGTGAACGCCGGACGCGACTTCGTCCCTGACGTGGTGACCGACATCACCAACGCGCGCGCCGGCGATCCCTGCCCGCAATGCGGCCAGCCGGTGGTGCTGCGCAAGGGGATCGAGGTGGGCAACATCTTCAAGCTGGGCACCGCGTTCACGGTGGCGCTCGGCGCCACCTACCTGGCCGAGGACGGGTCACGCCATCCGGTGGTGATGGGCAGCTACGGGATCGGACTGGGACGGGCGATGGCCTGCATCGTCGAGGCGCACCATGACGAGAAGGGCATCGCCTGGCCCGCTGCGGTGGCGCCGTACGACGCCCACATGGTCTCGATCGGGGCCGGCCGCGAGCCTGCCGTGCTCGAGGCGGCGGAAGCGCTCTACCAGCGGCTGACCGACGCCGGCGTCGCGGTCCTGTACGACGACCGCGACGAGTCGCCCGGCGTGAAGCTGACCGACGCCGAGCTGCTCGGCATGCCGCGGATCGTGACCATCTCGCCTCGATCGCTGGCCGCCGGCGGCGCGGAGGTGACGCAGCGTGCCGGCGGCGAACGTTCAGTGCAGCCGATCGACGAGGTCGAACGGGCGCTGATCGCCGGCTGACGACGGCGCTATAGTGCCGGCCCATGCCTCGCGACCCCAACATCCCGGACGCCTTCGACGTCTATACGCTCGTCCTCCTACGGCGCCCGACCAACGCGCCGGACATGTCCGAGGATGAGCTCGATGCACTGCAGGCGCAGCACCTCGCATACCGCGCGCAGCTGCGACGCGAGGGCATTCTCGTCGTGAATGGCCCGCTCAGCGAGCAGTCCGACGTGGCGATGCGTGGCCTCTCCATCTTCGCCAGCGACATCGATGAGGCGCGGCGCCTGACGGATGGCGATCCCTCCGTGATGGCCGGGCGCCTCGCCTATGACGTGATGGAATGGTGGGTCGCCGCGGATTCGCTGTCCTTCCCGGCTGTCGACCGGCCCGTAGGGCGCCGACGGACGATGGCCGACGACTGATCGACCTCGCCGTTCTCAGCGCAGCTGCGGGAAGACCTCCGCGGCAATGCGTTCCAGCTTCGTGACGTCGTTCACGCCGCGGACGCTGGTGAGGATGTGCTGGGCGCCGGCTTCGCCGAGCTCGCCGAACCGGTCAACGATCTCGGCCGGCGACTCGTGGTCGAGATCGACGCTCTGGAGCGTGGAGCGCTCGATCTCGTCGTACGGGCGTCCCAGGCGCTCGCAATGCTCCCGCAGCACGGCGAACTTGTGCGCGATCCGCGCCGGGCCGCCGAACACGTTGCACGCGTCGCCGTACTGCGCCACCAGGCGCAGCGTCTTCCGCTCGCCGCCACCGCCAATCATGATCGGCACCCGCGGCCGGCTGATCGCCTGCGGCGAGTTGAGCAGGCGGGTGGCGGTCAGGTGGGTGCCATCCAGGCGCTCTCCCGAGCCGCTGCCTCCGCTCCACATGGCGTGCGCCATGCGCAAGGTGTCCTCCAGCCACTCGAAGCGCTCGCGCAGCGGCGGCATCGGGAAGCCCAGCGCCGCCGACTCCTCCTCGTTCCAGGCCGCTCCGATGCCGAACCAGGCGCGCCCGCCGGACAGGACGTCGAGCGTGGTGTGCGCCTTGATCCAGAGGCCCGGCTGCCGATAGTGAATGCCGCCGACCATCAGCCCCAGCCGGGCACGCTCGGAGTGCGCGGCCATGAAGCCGAGCGCGGTCAGGCCGTCCAGCATCGGCGCCTCCGGAGGCCCGAGCCCACGGATCTGGAAGAAGTGGTCCATCACCCAGATCGAGTCGAATCCACCGTCGTCGGCCGTCCTGGTCACGCGCGCCAGGGTCGGACCGATGGCGCCGTTGCCGCCCGGCCACGTGAAGCTGTTGACCTGCAGTCCGAATTTCACTGCGATCAGGCTACCGCCCCGGCACCCACAACGCGAAAGGCCCGCCACCGGCCGGAGCCGGGGCGGGCCTCGTTGAGGCTGTTGGTCAACGGCGGCTAGCGGCCGTCGCGGTGCGACCTCGCGTTGACGGTCGCCAGGCCGGTCAGCGAGGCGAGCAGAAGGAAGACGAACGCCAGGGCGGCCCATGGCATGCCCGACTGATTCGGGTCCGCCGCGCTGTTGGGCAGGCTCTCCGCCGGAGTTCCGGTCGCGCCCTCGACTTCCTCCTCGGGAGTCGTAAGCGGGGTCGGGGTGGGTGTGGCTCCCTCAGTCTCCTCCTCCGGCGTCGGCGTCGGAGTCGGCGATGGAGTCGGAGTCGGAGTTGGGGTCGGCGTCGGCGTCGGCGTCGGCTGCTCCTCACAGTTCTCTGGCGATGTGATCGTCAGGCTGGACTCGTCTTCCACACCACTATTGGGCAAATTGGTGAAGTAGATGGTCAGCGTGACGGTTCCCGACACGGGGCTGTCACCCGTGGCGCTCCAGACCTCCAGCCCTCCGCTGCCGGCCGTGTAGCCGGTTGCGTCGAGCCCGGTCGTGCCGGGGATCGTGGTCTCGACCACGACACGGCGGTCCTCGGTGGTGTCGTAGATGGTGGCCTCGACATGCCACGTGTCACAGTCCGCCCCTCCGGTGACGTCACCAAAGTTTCCGAGGGCAACCCCGGTGGTCAGAGCTGTTGCGATGATGGTGAGCGCGATCGCTCGGATCAGTCGATTCACGATGCCTCCTTCGGCAAGGAGCCCCCTCACATCGGTCCTTCGGTCAGATGCCGTGCGACCGGTGGGCACTGCAGCGACATTACCCCGTCAGTACTCCCACGGGTAGTACCCAGGTACGGGGCGTTGAGGGAGTGCGGATGGGTCTGAGGTAATCGCCCGGCCGATTGCGGTGCTTGGAGGCAACGAAGCGCGTCCGTCGACACCGACGGAGGCCGCCCCAGGGCTGGGATCGCTCAGCTCAGCTGGCTGCCATCTCCGATGCCGGCGCGGCGAGTCCGCCGTCGACCACCACCCGGTTCCGTCCCAGGCGCTTGGCCTGGTACAGCGCGCTGTCGGCGCGGCGCAGGAGCTGGGTGGGGTTGGTGCTGTTGAACCGGTCGGCGACCGCCACCCCGGCGCTCATGGTCAGCCCCCACGGTCCGGTCTGCTCGTCCTTCTCGACCGCGGTGCGGACACGCTCCGCCAGGCTGGTCGCACCGGACAGGTCGCCGCCGGGCACGAGGATCAGGAACTCCTCGCCGCCATAGCGGAAGACGAGGTCGTGGCCACGCACGATGCCACGCAGAATCGTGCCGATGCGCGCCAGCGCCGCATCGCCGCTCAGGTGGCCGTTGCGGTCGTTGAAGGCCTTGAAATGGTCGAGGTCGAGCAGCACCGCCGCGAGCCGCCGCCCGGCGAGCTCGAGCAGCGCCTCATCCAACGCTCGCCGGTTGCCGATGCCGGTGACCGTATCCAGGCGAGCGGTGCGCGTCAGCTCGCGATTCAAGGCGTCGACGCGCGCGTCCTGCTGCTTCGCATAGCGGCTGACGCGCCGCAGCTCGAACTGCTGCTCGAGCATGGCCCGCAGCCTGCGTCGGACGAGCAGCTGCCCAACGCCGCTGGCGAGCGCAGCCGCGCCGAGCGACAGCATCACCCCGCCAGGGTCGACGTTCCCGAAGCTCGGCGTGGGCGCGACCAGCACCACCGCGGCGGAGAGTCCGGTCGCGGCTGCCAGCCAGCCGGCGTGCCAGCGCGGATCCCACGGCAGGAAGAGGCCGGTGGCGACGATGAGGGTCGCCATGTAGGCGACCGATGGACCGACGGCCTGCGGCCCCACGCGCCCCTGAACGATCATGGAGGCGAAGACGAGCACCAGGGCGGTCAGCACCGCCGGCTGTGGCGCCCAGCGCGCACGACTGACCATGCGCGCGATGGTGATCACCGCCAGGCTCACCGCCACGTCGACCCAGACGCGCGGCAATGCCGCCGGACCGAACTCGACGAGGTCGAGGACGCTGTCCAGGACGAAGACTCCGACCAGGAGCGAGGCACCGAGCCATGCCGCGCGCCGAACGGCACGGCGCAGCGCCATATCCGCCCCGCGTTGGCTCTCTACCGAGAACGTGCTGCCCGGCCGCCCGCGGCCATCGGGCCAGGAGGCCATCACCATGTGGTCATGGTCGGCCCTGGCACGCCCTCGTGATATCGGCCGATGGTCCTGGGCAGGTCCCGCGAGCGGAGGGAGTAGGCGGCGCCGGCAGGGCCTCCGGCGCCACCATCGGTCCAGCCCTCTAGACGGCCACCGCCTCGCGCAGCGGCTCGTACTCGACGTCGGTCAGCTCGCCCGCCAGGTAGCCGTCGTAAGCCGCCATGTCGAAGAAGCCGTGCCCCGAGAGGTTGAACAGGATCACCCGCTCCTCCCGGGCGTCGCGTGCGGCCAGCGCCTCGTCGATCGCCGCCCGGATCGCGTGCGACGACTCCGGCGCCGGGATCAGCCCTTCAGTGCGCGCGAAGCGCACCGCCGCTTCGAAGCATGCGTTCTGACCATAGGCGCGTGCCTCGATGAACCCCAGCTCGTACAGGTGACTGACCAGCGGCGCCATACCGTGATACCGCAGGCCACCGGCGTGGATTGCGGCCGGGCGGAACTCGTGGCCGAGGGTGTGCATCTTCAGCAGCGGGGTCATGCCGACCGTATCGCCGAAGTCGTACCGATACTCCCCCCTGGTCAGGCTCGGGCACGAGGCCGGCTCGGCCGCCAGGAACCGTGTCTTCGTCTGACCGCTCAGCCGATTGCGGAGGAACGGGAAGGCGATGCCCGCGAAGTTCGAGCCGCCACCCACGCAGCCGATCACCACGTCAGGCTCGTCGCCTGCCATGGCCATCTGCTTGATCGCCTCCTGCCCGACCACCGTCTGGTGGAGGAGGACGTGGTTCAGGGCGCTCCCGATCGAGTACTTCGTGTCCTCTCGGGTGGCCGCCTCCTCGATCGCCTCGCTGATGGCGATGCCCAGGCTGCCGGTCGACTCGGGATCGGCGGCCAGGATCGTGCGGCCGGCGTTCGTCTCGGTCGATGGCGAGGGCACGACCGTCGCGCCGAAGGTCTGGATGAAGGAGCGGCGGTACGGCTTCTGCTCGTAGCTGACCCGCACCATGAAGACCTTGGTCTCGATCCCGAACATCGCGCCGGCGAACGCGAGCGCGCTCCCCCACTGCCCGGCCCCGGTCTCCGTCACCAGGCGCGTGACGCCTTCCTGCTGGTTGTAGAAGGCCTGCGCCAGCGCGGTGTTCGGCTTGTGCGAGCCGGCCGGCGAACCGCCCTCGTACTTGTAGTAGATCCGAGCCGGCGTATCGAGCGAACGCTCCAGGCCGAGCGCCCGCACGAGCGGCGAGGGCCGGTAGATGCGGTACGCCTCGCGGACCGGCTCGGGGATCGGAATCTCGCGCTCGGCGCTGACCTCCTGACGGATCAGCTCCATTGGGAAGAGTGGCGCCAGGGCTTCGGGACCGATCGGCTCCTTGGTTGCCGGATGGAGCGGCGGCGGCAGCGGCTCGGGCAGATCGGCGGAGATGTTGTAGAAGTGCGTCGGCAGCTCGCTCTCGGGGAGCAGGTACCGGCGCTGGGTGCCTGGGGATGGGGACATGACGGTGACCTCCAGAGAACAACGAAACCCCATCGTCATGAAAGGACGAGGGGGTCTTCTCGTGGTGCCACCTTTGTTCCCCGGTGTTCTCACCCGGGCTCATTCGACCACGGCGTCTGCACCTGCGCGCAGTGCGATGGCCTCGGCCTTGATAACGGTGCCTCTCCGCCGTCCGCTACTGATGGACCGATGCGTCCGCGTTCGCGTCCGGAGCTCCCGGGCCCATTCCCTGGTCGCGCCGCCGTCGGGGTTTCACTGCTCCCGGCTCCCTGGAGGCTCGCCTGACCGGTACTCGTCCCGATCATCGCCGTCTTCAGATGTGCGGGGGAAGGTACCCCGGAGGAGGGTACGTGTCAACGTGGTGGCGGAGCCAGGGGGTCCGGCGCGGGCTTGGGCGCGGTAGGTGGCAGCGTACCCGGCAGCGTGACGACGAAGCAGGTCTGGCCCGGCTCCGAGTTCACCTCGATCCGCCCGCCGTGGCGCGCCACCACCGCGTGGCTGATGTGGAGGCCCAATCCCGTTCCGACGCCCGGCGCCTTGGTCGTGAAGAACGGTTCGAACAGGTGCGGCACCACCTCCGGGTCGATCCCGGGGCCCGTGTTGCAGATGCGCACCTGCACGCCGCCACGCTCGGATGGATCGGCGTAGATGTCGATCGCCCCTCGGCCGTCCATGGCGTCCACCGCGTTGTCGACCAGGTTCGTCCAGACCTGGTTCAGCTCGCCGCCGTAACCCTCGATCTCGGACAGGTCGTCCGCGTAGTGGCGGGTCACGTCGACGCCCACCTTCAGCTTGTGGCGCAGGATCACGAGCGTGTCGTCCAGCCCCGATCGAACGTCGATCCGCTGGACGGGAGCCTGGTCGAGATAGGTGTAGCTCTTCACGGCACCGACGATCTCGCTGATCCGCTCACTGGCCATGCGCACCTCACGCAGCAGCGCGTCGATGTTGGCTGTCGCCGCCAGCCACCCGGCGCTGTCCCGCGCGGCATCGGCGTCCATCCCCGAGAAGGCGTCGCGCAGCTGGTCGGCGCTCCAGCCGGCGTCGACAAGGGCGGCGGCCGTTTCCGTGTCACCCACCATTTCCGTGATCTCGTCCACGGCGTCGGCCCGGGCCAGCGC
>DASQFY010000071.1:0-4162 GCA_035632895.1 Candidatus Dormiibacterota bacterium | reverse complement strand
TTGCGCTGGTGCCGCTCGGCTTCGCGGTGACCCACATCGCGCAGACCGGCACGGCCGATCCGGGACCGATGGGCCTCGCCATCGGTTATGTGCTCCTCATGCTCGGGGCGCATGCGGTGCTGGTTGCGGCCGGCCAGCGCGGTGATCCGCTGCTGCTGCCGCTGGTCGCCACCATCGGCGGCATCGGGCTGGTCATGCTCAACCGCCTGCCGCAGGACCTGGCTGGGATGGACGCCTTCGGGATCCAGCTCGGGATGGCCGGCACCCAGCTGCTGTGGTTCGCGGTGGGTGTATGCGCCATGCTGGCGGTGGCGATTCTGTTCCGCGACGATGGACTGCTGCGCCACTACAAGTACACCTGGGCGCTGGCCGGCGCCCTGTTGCTCGTCATCACCTTCCTCTTCGGACGCGAGGTGAATGGCGCGCGCCTCTGGATCTACCTGGGCCCGATCGGCTTTCAACCCGGCGAGGCGATCAAGATCCTGCTCGTCGTCTTCATCGCCGGCTATCTCGCCGAGAAGCGCGCCCTGCTGGCCGGTGCCAGCAACCGGATCGGCCCCATCAAGATCCCGCCGCTGCCCTACCTGCTGCCGATGCTGGCCATGTTCGTGATCGTGATGCTGATCGTGGTCGTCAGCCGCGACCTCGGCACGGCGCTCCTCTTCCTCGGCATCTTCCTGACGATGCTGTTCGTGGCGACCGGCCGCCGCAGTTACGTGCTGCTCGGCATCCTGCTGTTCCTGGCTGGCTCGTACGTCGCCTACAACCTGTTCGGCCACGTTCGGGTGCGGGTCGACAACTGGATCGATCCGTTCGCCGACCCCAGCGACGCCGGCTATCAGACTGTCCAGGCGCTCTACGCGTTCGGGCGAGGCGGGTTGTTCGGCGAAGGGCTGGGACAGGGGCTCCCCACAGTCGCAGGGAACCTGCCGATCCCGGCCCTACCCACCGACTTCATCTTCGCCGCCGTCGCCGAGGAGCTTGGCCTGATCGGCGCCTTCGCCCTGCTGGCCCTGGCGTTGGCGCTCGTCTTCCGCGGCCTGCGAACCGCCATGCTCGCGCGCGACGACTTCAGCGCCATGCTCGCCGTGGGGCTGACGACCAGCCTGGGCCTCCAAACGCTGATCATCGCGGCCGGCAACGTGAAGCTGGTGCCGCTGACGGGGATCACCTTCCCCTTCGTGAGCTACGGCGGCTCGAGCCTGCTGGCCAGCTTCGTGGTGGTGGGGCTGCTGCTCTCGATCAGCCATCGCTCGGCGGTCGGAACCGATGCGCGGGAGCAGCCGGCGTGATCGCCACCAACATCCGGCGGCTGGCCGTCTATCTCGTCCTCGCCTTCACGGCGGTGTCAGCTGGCCTGGCCTGGTGGCAGGTGATCGACGCCCCGCAGCTGGCCGCCCGTCAGGACAACCCACAGGTCATCGCGTCCCGTCGCAGCGCTCAGCGCGGCGCGATCTTCGATACGAACGGCCAGCTGCTCGCATCCAGCCAGGTGATCGACGGAATCAGCCGGCGCACCTACGTCGACCCCGCGTTCAGCCACGTCATCGGCTACGCCAGCCTCCGCTTCGGGACAACCGGGGTGGAACGCGCCTGGGATGACCTGCTCACCGGTCGCGCGGACCCGAACCCATTCCGGGACCTGGTCAACGACATCCTGGGCCGGCAGCAACCCCCCAGCGACCTGACCCTGACCATCGACCGGCGGCTCCAGGACTTCGCCGCAGGACAGCTTGGGACCGATGTGGGCGCGGTGGTCGCCATCGATCCCCGTACCGGCGCCATCCTGGCCATGACCTCCACTCCCACCTATGACCCCACCCCCATTTCGGGCGACCCCGCCACCGCGGTCGAGCCGATGCAGCAGATCAGCTCCCAGCCGAACAACCCGCTCGTCGCGCGCGACCGACAGGGTCGCTACACGCCGGGCTCGATCTTGAAGGTCCTCACCGCCGCGGCGGGCCTGGACTCCGGCGCGATCACGCCGCAGACCACCTTTCCCGATCAGCCACGCGAGGAGACGGAGGGCTTCGTGGTCGAGGGATTCCGCGTGCTCGAGCACGATCTCAGCCCGGTGACGCCGGCGCTCTGGCCGCTTTCGCCGGCGCTCCAGGTGTCGAGCAATATCTATTTCGCCCATGTCGGGCTGGAGCTCGGTGCGGACCGCTTCCTCGACTACGCGCGTCGGTTCGGGTTCTGCGAGCCGCTGGTGATCGGCAGCGACGACCGCGGCCTCGCCGTCCTGCCCTCTTACCTCACGGCACAGGTCGCCGCGGACTGCGCGCCGTTCGCGGACCGCGCCGAGGTCGCGCAGGCGGCTTTCGGACAGGGGCGGGTCGACGTGACCCCGGTGCAGATGGCGCTGCTGGCGGCCACGATCGCCAACAATGGGGTGATGCCAGCGCCGTATGTCGTGCGCGACCTGCGCGCGCACGCCCCCGATCCGGCGGCCGGGCCCAGTGACCGGGTCGTTGCCTCGTACGGCGGGCAGGGCGGCGGCCGGGCCATCGGCTCCCAGGCGGCCGCCCAGGTGCGATCGGCCATGGTCGACGCGGTGCAGGGCGAGCTCGGGCGTCTCTACGCCGGCACGGGGGCCATGACGTTGTACGGCGTCAGCGGCGTGGCCACCGCCGGCAAGACCGGCACCGCCGAGCGGGGCCCGGACCTCCCGCCGCATTCGTGGTTCATCGGCTTTGCGCCGGCCCAGGACGGCGCCACCCCGGCGATTGCGGTGGCCGTCCTCGTCGAGGGTGGCGGCAGCGGCTCCGGGCGGGCAGCGCCGATCGGCGGGGCGGTCATGGCGGAGTGGCTGAAGATCCTGGCCGCGAGCTGAGGACCGCCGAGGAGACCGAGGAGCGCCGGGAGGGCGCGGCCCCATCGGGCACGGGTGAACCCTCCCGTAACGCGCTGGGGTATTGTTCGGCGAGGGAGTGCCACGCCCCACCCACCCAACTGAAGGGGAGTTCCAGTGAAGAACGTCCAGGAGCTGGCGGAGCGCGTCGTCGCCAACGTCGAGCGCGTCATTGTCGGCAAGCACGCTGAAGTGCGCATGGCCCTCGTGGCGCTCCTGTGTGAGGGACACATCCTGATCGAGGACGTGCCCGGGGTGGGGAAGACGATGCTGGCCAAGGCGATGAGCAAGAGCATCGGCTGCTCGTTCCGCCGCATCCAGTTCACCCCCGACCTGCTGCCGTCGGACGTCACCGGCCTCTCGATCTTCAATCAGAAGACCGCCGAATTCGAGTTTCGTCCCGGCCCGATCATGGCCCAGGTGGTGCTCGCCGACGAGATCAACCGGGCCACGCCAAAGACGCAGAGCGCACTCCTCGAATGCATGGAGGAGCAGCAGGCCACGATCGACGGCGTCAGCTACCCGATGCCGTCGCCATTCCTGGTGATCGCCACCCAGAACCCGATCGAGTACGAGGGCACCTTCGCCCTGCCGGAGGCGCAGCTCGATCGCTTCATGCTCCGGCTGCGCCTTGGATACCCCAAGGCGATGGAGGAGATCGTCATCCTGGACGAGCAGAAGCGCCTTCACCCCATCGAAGGGCTGGGCCAGGTGCTCTCCCTCGAAGAGCTGCGCCAGATGCAGTCGGGCGTGAAGGAGATCTACGTCGACCAGGCCATTGCCGAATACATCGTCCGGCTGGTGACGGCGACGCGCGAGCACGCCGACATCTATCTCGGCGCCTCGCCGCGCGGGTCCCTCAACCTCTACCGATCCAGCCAGGCCCTTGCGGCGCTCGAGGGACGCGACTACGTGATCCCCGATGACGTCAAACAGCTCGGAGTGGCGGTGCTCGCGCACCGCCTCATCGTGAAGAGCCAGGCATCCCTGCGCGAGGTGGATGCCGACTCGATCGTGCGCGAGGTGCTCGCCCAGGTACCGATCGGCGAGGCGAGCGGCGCCACCGCCGGCCCGCGGTAGGAGGCGCCGCCATGGGCAACCTGGCGAAGCAGCTGCGCTTCGTCTTCCTGGGCACCGTGCTGGTGGTCGCCGCCTTCAGCACCGGGATCAGCTTCCTGTTCTTCCTGGTCTATCTGCTCGGGGCCTTGCTGATCGGGTCGCGGATCTATGCGCGCCGTGGGCTCCAGGGGCTGCGTGCCGGCTATCACGTCCTGAACCCCCGGGCGCAGGTCGGTGAGGTGCTGCAGGCTA
>DASQFY010000070.1:0-18496 GCA_035632895.1 Candidatus Dormiibacterota bacterium | reverse complement strand
AGCAGCCGGCGGGTGTCAGCCGTCGTCGTCGGCGGGCGGCTCGGCCGCTCGCGATCCTGATCCGGCGAGTCGCCGCCAGACCGCCTGGACGGGGTCGTAATGGGCATCGGCGACGCGCTCCTTGAGGGGGATGATGGCGTTGTCGGTGATCTTGATGTGCTCCGGGCAGACCTCGGTGCAGCACTTGGTGATGTTGCAGTACCCGATCCCGCCGTCGTCCTTCAGGTGGCGCCGGCGGTCGGCGCGGTCCATGGGGTGCAGCTCCAGGCCCGCGACGCGGACCAGGAAGCGCGGCCCCATGAACGGATTCTCGGTCTCGTGGTTCCGCAGCACGTGGCACACGTCCTGGCACAGGAAGCATTCGATGCACTTGCGAAACTCCTGGACCCGCTCGATGTCCTCCTGCTGCCAGCGCCAGGCCTCCTCGGGCGCGCCCTCTGGAGGGGTGAACGGCTGAATCCCGCGGTTGACTTCGTAGTTCCACGAGACGTCGGTCACGAGGTCCTTGATGAGCGGGAAAGTCCGCATCGGCTCGACTTGGATCGGCTCACCGCCCGGCAGGTCGCTGAGCCGTGTCTTGCAGGTGAGCGTCGGCCGCCCGTTGACCTCGGCGCCGCACGAACCACACTTCGCGGCCTTGCAATTCCAGCGCACGGCGAGGTCCGGCGCCTCGTGCGCCTGGATCCAATGGAGCGCGTCGAGCACCACCATCCCCTCCTCGACGGGCACGGAGTACTTGACATACTCGCCCTCGTCATCGGGGCCGCCGCGAAAGACCGAGAAGTGGCGAAAGGCGAAGGTGCGTCCGAAGGGCATGCGACAGCTACCTCAGGTCGTGATCAGCCGACGCAGCTCGTCGGGAAGCTCGGAGATCGGCTCGGCCGTGACCCGCATCTCCTCGCCGTCGCGTGTCACGGTGCTGGTGCGGCGGCCCCACTCCGGGTCGAGGTCCGGATGGTCGAGCCGCGCATGGGCGCCGCGGCTCTCGGTGCGCTGCAACGCGCTGCGCGCCACCGCCTCGGCGCAGAGCAGCATGTTCTTCAGCTCGAAGGCCAGGTTCCAGCCCGGGTTATAGGCGCGCGAGCCGACAACCCGGACCTTCTCCCAGCGCTCGCGGAGCGCCGCGATGCGCTCAAGCGCCGCCTCCAGGTCGGAACCGAGCCGAAAGATGCCGACCAGCGACTGCATGTGGGCCTGCAGCGCGGCGTGAAGCCGATACGGATCCTCGCCCGCCGGTCGGTCGAAGGGCGCCGCCAGCTCCGCCTCGGCCAGGCGCAGCTGCTCCGGATCGAGATCGCGCGATGGCGGGGCGTCGGCCGCGAACGCGGCCGCCCCGGCGCCGGCGCGCTGACCAAAGACGAGCAGGTCGGAGAGCGAGTTGCCACCGAGGCGGTTGGCGCCATGCATGCCACCCGCCACTTCGCCGGCGGCGAACAGGCCCGCACGGGTGCTGGCCGCCGTCTCCGCGTCGACACGAACCCCTCCCATGACGTAGTGGCAGGTGGGGCCAACCTCCATCGGCGCGGCGGTAATGTCCACGTCGGCCAGCTCCTTGAACTGCTCGTACATCGACGGCAGCTTGCGCCTGACCAGATCGGCGGGCAGATAGCTGATGTCCAGAAACACGCCGCCGTGGCCCGATCCGCGGCCCTCCCGCACCTCGGTGTAGATGGCGCGGGACACGTTGTCCCGGGTCGACAGCTCGGGCGGCTGGCGCGCGTCGGTCTGCCGTCCTTCGCTGAGCGCCTCGACCCAGCGGCTGGCCTCCTCATCGGTCTCCGCGTATTCGTGCCGGCGATCCTCGGGCAGGTACCTCCACATGAAGCGCTCGGCGTCCCGGTTGCGGAGGATGCCTCCTTCGCCGCGAACGGCCTCGGTGACCAGGAGCCCTCGCACGCCGGGGGGCCAGACCATGCCGGTTGGATGGAACTGGACGAACTCCATGTCGATCAGCTCCGCGCCCACCGAATAGGCAAGCGCGTGGCCATCGCCGGAGTACTCCCACGAGTTCGACGTGACCTCGTACGCGCGGCCGATCCCTCCCGTGGCGAGGATCACCGCCTTTGCCGAGAACGCGACCGGCTCACCGGTCGAGCGCCAGTAGCCGAAGGCGCCCGTGACCCGATCGTCATCGGTCAGCAGATGGGTCGTGGTGCATTCCATGTAGACCGATATCCCCGCCTGGACCGCCCGATCCTGCAGCGTGCGGATCATCTCCAGGCCGGTCCGGTCGCCGACGTGCGCGAGGCGGGGATGGGTGTGCCCGCCGAACGGCCGCTGCAGGATTCGCCCGTCGCGGGTCCTGTCGAAGACCGCGCCCCAGCGCTCGAGCTCCTTCACGCGGTCCGGGGCCTCTTGGGCGTGGAGCTGCGCCATGCGCCAGTTGTTCAGCATCTTGCCGCCGACCATGGTGTCGCGGAAATGGGTCTGCCAGGAATCGTCGGCGGCCACGTTGGCCAGCGCAGCGGCGACGCCTCCCTCGGCCATGACGGTGTGCGCCTTGCCGAGGAGCGACTTGCAGACCAACCCCACCGAGACCCCGGCCGCGGTCGCCTCGATGGCGGCGCGCAGCCCGGCGCCGCCGGCGCCGATGACCAGGACGTCGTGCGCGTGCGTCTCGTATCGCGAGGACGCATCGGTCACAGCCGGATCGCCGGATCCACGATGACCCCGGCCGCCAGAAGCCGGACGTACAGGTCAGCCAGCGCCACCGACACGAGGCTGACCCACGCCCAGAGCATGTGTCGCTCGTTCAGGCCGGTCAGGCGCTGCCAGGCCCCGTAGCGGACCCGGGCCGCGACGCCGCACGAGAAGCAGTCGAGCCGCCCGCCCGCCAGGTGGCGGAGCGAGTGGCACGAGAGCGAGTAGCCGGTCAGCAGCGCGGCGTTGACGAGGAGGATGGGGGTGCCCAGGCCGAACCGGATCTGCCCGGTGTTCCAGATCGGGAGCACCGCGTCGATCCACAGGAAGAAGAGCGGGATGAAGGCCAGGTACAGGAAGTAGCGGTGGATGTTCTGGAGGATGAACGGGAAGGCCCGCTCCATCGCGTAGCGGCGGTGGATTGTCGGCTCCCCGACCGCGCAAGCGGGCGGATCGGCGAAATAGGATCGGTAGTAGGCCTTCCGGTAGTAGTAGCAGGTCGTCCGGAAGCCGAGCGGGATCCAAAGGATCAGGATCGCCGGCGAGAACCAGAACGGGAGGTCCTCCTTCTTCACGATCACGGGCGAGAAGAGCGGCGAGAGGTAGCCGTCGACCTCGTAGGGGACGTGGAAGATCGGCTCCCACAGGAGCGCCGAGAAGAGCGAGTAGGCGATGAAGGCGCCGAAGCCGGCCGCGATGACTCCAGGAACGAGCCACCAGGCGTCACGCCGGCTCGTGCGCGCCAGACCCTGCCGAGCCGTACCCTGCGGATTCCTCAACCCGGTCGCGGTCATGCTGGGGTCGGCGCCTCCTCTGTCGGTCGCAGTGTCGTGGGTGGCCGATCTGAGGCTGCAGCCCAATCGCGGCTCGGCCTTCTCCGAATTCTAGCCACTCACCAGGGAGGTCGTGGGGTGGAGCGATGACCGAAGTCCTGGGTCCTGGTTGGTCGGTATCCCGCCTCTTAGCAATAGGGTGACTGCTACGCGACGACTACCGACCCATTCCGGCTTGCGTATGCCGCTGAGGTGTGTGAACGAGCACGACCCAGGAAGCCGCTGCTCCGGCGATGTCGCTTATCACCAACTCCATTGCTGAATGACGGGAAACGGGCGCCGCTGATCCCAATCAACCCGATCTGAGGCGCTCGACGACGGCGAGCGCGAACTCGCGGGTTCCAGCGCTGCCGCCCAGGTCCTGGGTGACCGTCTGGCCCTCCGCGATCACGGTGCGAACCGCGGTCTCGACGCGATCGGCGGCATCGGTCTCGCCAAGGTGGCGAAGCATCAGGGCGCCGGACAGCATCAGGGCGGTGGGGTTGGCCTTGTTCTGGCCGGCGTACTTCGGCGCCGATCCGTGCACCGGCTCGAAAACCGCCGCGTGTTCCCCGATGTTGGCGCCGGGCGCCACACCGAGCCCGCCGACCAGGCCGGCCGCCAGGTCGCCGACGATGTCGCCGTACAGGTTCGGCAGCACCAGCACGTCGTAGGTCTCCGGCTTCTGGACCAGCTGCATGCACATGTTGTCCACGATGCGGTCCTCGAACGCGATACGCCCGTCGTACTCGGCCGCGATCTGCTGGCAGCTCTCCAGGAAGAGCCCGTCGGAGAGCTTCATGATGTTCGCCTTGTGGACCGCCGTCACCTTTTGGCGGCCGTTGCGGACCGCGTACTCGAAGGCGTAGCGAGCGATCCGCTGCGAGGCGGCGCGGGTGATGATCTTGATGCTCTCGGCAGCATCCGGCCCAACCCGGTGCTCGATGCCGGCGTACAGGTCCTCGGTGTTCTCGCGCACGATGATCAGGTCGACGTCCGAATAGCGCGACTCGACACCGGCCATGCTGCGCGCCGGCCTCACATTGGCGTACAGCTCCAGGGCCAGCCGAAGGCCGACGTTGACGCTGCGGAATCCGGAGCCGACCGGCGTGGTGATGGGTCCCTTGATCGCCACCCCGTTGCGGCGAATGCTCTCGATGACCCGGTCCGGGAGCGGCGTCCCCTCGTCGGCGATGGTTGCCTCGCCCGCGGTCTGGGAGTCCCACTCGAAGGCGATGCCGGTCGCCTCCAGAAGCCCGACCGTGGCCTCGGCCAGCTCCGGACCGATGCCATCTCCAGGGATCAGGGTGACGGCGTAGCTCACGTCGCGGAAGTGTAGGCGGTCGGCGAGCGGCGGGAGTCGCGCGGCCGGCTGAGGCGAACCCGGGCTAGTCGGTACAATCGGCCCCGTCCCCGGTCTCGTGCGATGCCCTCCCGAGCGCGTCCAGCGCGATCCCACACCAGGAGAAGCGGTGAAGCTCCAGGAGTACCGCAGCAAGGAGATCCTCGCTCGCTACGGCGTGCCGCTGCTGGCCGGCGAGGTGGCAACCACGCCGCCCGAGGCGCGTGCGGCCGCCGCGCGGATCGGCGGCCCCGTGGTGGTGAAGGCGCAGGTGCTCGTGGGCGGCCGCGGCAAGGCCGGTGGCGTCAAGCTGGCGGCGAACCCCGAGGAGGCGGAGCAGCGCGCCCGGGAGATCATCGGGCTCGACATCAAGGGCGTCACCGTCCGCACCCTGCTCGTGGCCCCGGCCGCTGACATCGCCAGGGAGTACTACCTCGGCGTGATCCTTGATCGCAGTGCCAAGGCGGTGACCATCATCGCCAGCGCCGAGGGTGGGGTGGAGATCGAGCAGACGGCGCGCACCAACCCGGAGGCCATCCTGCGGCTGGCGCTCGACCCGCTCATCGGTCTCCAGGAGTACCAGGTGCGTCGCGTGGGGTTCTTCCTGGGCATCCCCGCCGAGCTGCGCCGCGACTTCGGATCGGTGCTGCGCGGCCTCGGCAGCGCCTTCTTCGAGTCCGATGCCGACCTGGCCGAGATCAACCCCCTGGTGGTGACCGATGACGGCCGACTGCTGGCGCTCGACGCCAAGATCGTGCTCGACGACTCGGCGCTCCCGCGTCATCCGGGCCTCGAGGCGATGCGTGACCTGAACGAGGAGGAGCCCGCCGAGACAGCGGCGCGCGAGGCCGGCATCAGCTTCATCAAGCTGGACGGCACCATCGGCTGCATGGTCAACGGTGCCGGGCTGGCGATGACGACCATGGACCTCGTCAAGCTGGCGGGCGGCGAGCCGGCGAACTTCCTGGATATCGGCGGCGGGGCCAAGGCCGACCGCGTGGCGGCCGCCTTCCGGATCATCCTGGGCGATCCGAACGTGCGAGCCATCCTGGTCAACATCTTCGGCGGCATCACGCGCGGCGACGAGGTGGCGCATGGCATCGTCGAGGCCCGTTCGTCGCTGACGCGCGACGTCCCGATGGTGGTGCGCATCGTAGGCACCAACGCCGCCCAGGCAGCCGAGATCCTGCGGCAGGCGAACCTGATCACGGCCGACTCGCTGGACGACGCCGCCGCCAAGGCGGTTGCCGCGGCCAGCGCCGCGCCGGGTTCGGGATGAGCATCCTGGTCGGCCGCGACACGCGGCTGCTGGTGCAGGGCATCACCGGCCGCGAGGGGGAGTTTCACTCGCACGCCATGCTCGACTACGGGACCCAGATCGTGGCTGGTGTGACGCCCGGCAAGGGCGGCCAGACCGCTCTCCACTACCGCGTGCCGGTTTACGACACGGTGGTCGAGGCAGTGGCTCAGACCGGTGCCAATGCGTCGTGCATCTTCGTGCCGGCGGCCTTCGCGCCAGACGCCATGCTCGAGGCGGCCGATGCCGGCCTTCCGCTGGTGATCTGCATCACCGAGGGGATCCCGGCGCTCGACATGCTGCGCGTCTACCACGTCCTGAAGGCCAACGGGGTCCGCCTGATCGGCCCCAACTGCCCCGGCGCGACCACGGTGGGCGAGGCGAAGGTGGGGATCATCCCCGGCACCATCCATCGGCCCGGTCCGGTGGGCCTGGTCAGCCGCTCGGGCACGCTCACCTACGAGGTGGTGCAGGCCATGACCGATGCGGGCCTGGGCCAATCGACGTGCGTCGGCATCGGTGGCGACCCGATCGTGGGCACAAGCTTCGTCGACGTCCTCGACCTCTTCAACCACGATGCGGCAACCGAGGCGATCGTGATGATCGGCGAGATCGGCGGCGAGGAGGAGGAGCGCGCGGCCGCCTTCTGTGCCGCCGAGGTGCGCAAGCCGATGGCCGCCTTCATCGCCGGTCGCACCGCCCCGCCCGGACGGCGGATGGGCCACGCCGGCGCCATCATCTCCGGCGGCGCGGGCACCGCCGAGTCGAAACGGGCCGCGCTGGAGGCGGCGGGCATCAGGGTGGCCGACTCACCCTCGCAGATCCCGCTCCTGCTGCGCGAAGCGGGCGTCGGCTAAGCGTCCTCGGCCAGCAGCTCCCAGAGCACGCCGTTGAGCGTTCGCGGATGGATGAAGGCCACGCTGCCGTGGGCGCCGGGTCGCGGCTCGCGGTCGATGAGCTCCGCCTCGGCGGCCGCCAGTGCCTCGAGCTCTGCCGGCAGGTCATCGCTCACCAGGCAGACGTGGTGCAAGCCTTCACCGCGCGTGGCGAGGAAGCGAGCGATGCCGCTCTCGTCGTCGACCGGCTCCACCAGCTCCAGCCTCGCCGCGGGGGGCGGCCCTGAGGGCAGGAAGCAGAGCCGGACGCCCTGGCTGGTAAAGATGCGCGGCTCGGCCTCGGGCTCGAACCCGAAAAGGGCCTGATAGCGCGGCAGCGACTCCGCGATGGAGCGCACCACCACCGCCACGTGGTGGATCGGGCCGACGGTCATGGCCGGTGCTCCCCCCACGTCGCGCGCAGGGCGTCGCTGATCTCGCCCAGCGTCACCCGCGCCTCGACGCAGGCGCGGATGCGCGGCAGCACGTTCTCCGTCCCGGCCGCCGCCACCCCGAGGGCGGCCAGCGCCTCGGTCGCGGCCGGCGCCTCGCGGGCGGCGCGCACCGCCGCCGTGCGCTCCACCTGCTGGCGCTCAGCCTCGGGGTCGATCACCTGCGCCGCGGGCCGCTGCTGATCGCCCTCATCGAAGGCGTTTACCCCGACCACGATCCGCTCTCCCGCCTCCACAGCACGCTGAAACTCGTACGCCGCGGTCGCGATCGCGTCCTGCTGGTAGCCCTCGGCCAGCGCGGCCAGGGTTCCGCCGCGCCGGTCGATCTCCGCCAGCTCGGCCCAGACCCGCTGCTCGAGCTCGTTCGTCAGCGTCTCGACGTAGTACGAGCCGCCGAGGGGATCGACCGGTGAGGTGAGGCCCGACTCGTGAGCGAGCACCTGCTGTGTCCGGAGCGCCAGCCGGGCGGTCTCCGGGGTCGGCAGGCCGAGCGCCTCGTCGAGCGCGTTGGTGTGCAGCGACTGAGCGCCGCCCATGATTGCCGCCAGCGCCTGGACCGTGGTGCGCACCACGTTGGTCTCGGGCTGCTGGGCGGTCAGGGTCGAGCCGCCCGTCTGCACGTGGAAGCGCATCGCCATGGCCCGTGGCTCGGTCGCGGCAAAGCGCTCCCTGGCGACCCGCGCCCAGACCCGGCGCGCCACCCGGAACTTGGCGACCTCCTCGAACAGGTCGTTGTGGGCGGCGAAGAAGAAGGAGAGGCGTGGCCCGAACTCGTCGAACGCGAGGCCGGCCGCCAGGGCCGCCTCGGCGTACGCGATCCCGTCGGCGATGGTGAAGGCGACCTCCTGGGCCGCGGTCGCCCCCGCCTCGCGCATGTGATAGCCGCTGATGCTGATCGTGTTCCAGCCGGGAAGCTCGGCGCGGCAGTAGGCGAAGGTATCGGTCACCAGCCGCATCGACGGCTCGGGCGGGAAGATATAGGTCCCGCGCGCGATGTACTCCTTGAGGATGTCGTTCTGGATCGTGCCGCGCAGCGCGGCCGGGTCAACCCCCTGGCGCCGGCCGACGGCCTCGTACAGCGCGAGCAGGATGGCGGCGGTGGCGTTGATCGTCATGCTGGTGCTCACCTGGTCGAGGGCGATGCCGTCGAGCAGGATCGCCATGTCCTCGATCGAGTCGATCGGCACCCCGCCGCGCCCCACCTCGCCGGCCGCCATCGGCGCATCGCTGTCATAGCCCATCTGGGTCGGGAGGTCGAAGGCCACGCTCAGGCCCGTCTGGCCACGATCCAGCAGGTAGCGGAAGCGGGCGTTCGTCTCCGCGGCGGAGCCGAAGCCGGCGTACTGCCGCATGGTCCAGGTCCGGCCGCGGTAGCCGTCGGGCCGGATGCCCCGGGTGAAGGGGTAGACGCCTGGTTGCTCGGGAGGCCGCGCCTCATCCGTCCGGGCCAGGTCCTCGGGCCCGTATGCCGTGCGGATCTCGATCCCCGAGGTGGACCGATGCGGTGGCGCGGCGCGCTCGTGGTCGCTCATCGCCAGCGATTGTACGAGGCGGCCGACGCGCCGATGGTGGCGCTACTCGATCCGCAGCAGGAGCGCGCCGGCCGCCACCGGCTGGCCGGCCGCCACCGCCACGTGCGCCACCCGGCCGCTCCGCGGCGCGCGAACCTCGTTCTGCATCTTCATCGCCTCGATGGTGACCAGCGCATCGCCCTCCCCCACCTCCGCCCCTTCAGTGGTGGTGACCGCGACCACCAGCCCCGGCAGGGTGGCCTTCACCTCGATCGGCCCGCCGTGCGCCCGGGCGGCGACGTCGGCGTCGGCCAGGACGCGCTCACGCCAGGTAGTGGCGGCCACCTCGATTCGGCGGCCGTCGATCGTCACCACCCACTCAGCGCCGACCCCTTCGACGAGCGCCAGCCGCGACCGCCGGCCGTCGCTGAGCCGGACGACACCGTGCTCGCGGTCCAGCCAGGTCAGCGTCCAGCCAGCCGCCGGCGTCACGGACCGGTCGCCGATGCGCATCTCCAGGTCGCTCACCGGCGGGGCGCCCCGGGTCGCTCACGGAGCGCAGCCCGCCGGGCGGCCTCCGCCCAGGGCCGTGCCGCGGGAGCGTCCGCCCTGCCGGGCGAAGAACTGATGCCTGCCAGTCGGGCCTCGGCGGCAACGAGGGCGGCCAGCGCCTCGTCCTCGGCCGAGACGGGTGGGCCGTCCGCCCAGCGGTCCGCCACCAGGTCGGTGTCGTACGCGCCGGCGACGAAGCCGGGCTCGTCGACAAGCCAGTGCAGGAAGGAAAGATCGGTCTGCACGCCGCCGATCAGCGTCTCATCCAACGCGCGTCGCAGCCGTGCGACGGCCGCCGGCCGGTCGACGTCGTGGACCAGCAGCTTCGCCAGCAGCGGGTCGTACTCGGACGGCAGCATCGTGTCGGCCCCGACGCCGGCGTCGACTCGCACGCCCGGGCCGCCGGGCATGCGCCAGGCGCCCACCGAGCCGGGGACGGGCCGGAAGTCATGATGCGGGTCCTCGGCGTAGAGCCGGACCTCGATGGCGTGTCCGCGCGGCTCCGCATGGAGCACAGCCTCGGGCAGCCGCTCTCCCGCCGCGACCCTGATCTGCCATGCAACCAGGTCGAGGCCAGTCACCAGCTCGGTCACGCCGTGCTCGACCTGGAGCCGGGTGTTCATCTCCAGGAAGTAGTGGTTCCCACCGCCGTCCAGCAGGAACTCGACGGTCGCGGCGTTGTCGAACTGCACCGTCCCGGCGACTCGCCGGGCGCTATCGGCCAGCGCGTCCCGTTGGGCCGCGGTCAGCCCCGGCGCCGGCGACTCCTCCACCAGCTTCTGGTGGCGGCGCTGGACCGAGCAGTCCCGCTCCCCCAGCACGGCGAGGTTGCCGTGGCGGTCGCCGAGGAGCTGGACCTCCACGTGACGCGCCGGCGCCAGGAGGCGCTCGAGGTAGATGGTGGCGTCGCCGAATGCGGCTCCCGCCTCACGCCGCGCGGCCGCCAGCGCAGGGGCGACATCCTCCGGCCGATCGACCCGGCGCATGCCGCGTCCGCCACCACCGGCGGCCGCCTTGAGGAGCGCCGGAAAGCCCACGTCCGCCAGGTCGAGCGCCGCCTCACCGTCATCGAGCGGGACCGTCAGGCCGGGGACGATGGGGACCCCCGCCCCCGCGGCGGAGCGGCGGGCGGCAAGTTTGTCGCCCAGGGCGGCGAGGGTCGCGGCCGGCGGGCCCACGAACGTCAGGCCGGCCGCCACCACGGCGCGCGCGAAGTCGGCGTTCTCCGACAGGAAGCCGTAGCCCGGGTGGATCGCCTCGGCCCCGGCTCGGTCCGCTGCCGCCAGAATCGCGTCGGCCGAGAGATACGACTCGGCGGCCGCCGGCGGCCCGATCCTCTCGGCGCGATCCGCGGCGGCCACATGCAGCGCGCCGGCGTCGGCATCGGAGTACACAGCGACCGTTTCGATCCCCAGCTCACCACAGGCGCGCATGACCCGCAGCGCAATCTCGCCGCGGTTGGCGACGAGGAGTCGGCGAAACGGCGGCTGCATCGGACCGGTGTCTTTGCGCAAAGACGGACCCGCCTCAGAGCGGGATGTTGCCGTGCTTCTTGGAAGGGACCGCCTGGCGCTTGCCCTCCAACACCGCAAGCGCGCCGGCGACGCGGGCACGTGTCTCGGATGGCAGGATCACCTCGTCGACGTATCCGCGTGCCGCCGCCACGTACGGATTCGCAAAACGTTCCTCATACTCGGCGATCAGCTGCGTTCGCTCCGTCTCCGCGTCAACCGCTCCGGCGATTCGCTCGCGAAACACGATGTTCACTGCGCCCTCAACGCCCATGACCGCGATCTCGGCAGTCGGCCACGCGAAATTCAGGTCGCCGCGGATGTGCTTGCTGCTCATGACGTCGTAGGCCCCGCCATAGGCCTTGCGGGTGATGACGGTCACCTTCGGCACCGTCGCCTCGCAATAGGCGTACAGCAGCTTTGCGCCGTGGCGAATGATGCCCCGATGCTCCTGCTCGACCCCCGGCAAAAAGCCGGGCACGTCGACGAGTGTCACCAATGGAATGTTGAAACAGTCGCAGAAGCGCACGAAGCGAGCCGCCTTGTCGGACGAGTCGATATCCAGCACGCCGGCCAGCACCTCCGGCTGCTGCGCGACGATGCCGACGCTGCGACCCTCGATCCGGGCAAAGCCGCAGATGACGTTGCGTGCGAATCCGGCGTGTACCTCGGTGAAGCTGTCAGCATCAACGATCCCCGCGATGGCGCGGTGCATGTCGTACGAACGCTGCGGGGAGTCTGGGACGAGTGCGTCCAACTCGTCGCTGCCGACCGCCGGCTCGTTCCAGTCGGCGCGACGTGGCGCGGGATCCAGGTTGTTCTGCGGCCAGTAGCCGATGAGCCGGCGAGCAAGCTCGATCGCCTGCGGCTCGCCATCGGCCAGGAAATGCGCAACCCCACTCGTCTCGTTGTGAACGCGCGCACCGCCCAATCCTTCGAGGTCGATCTCCTCGTGCGTGACCGTCTTCACGACGGTGGGTCCGGTGACGAACATGTAGCTGGTGCCATCCACCATGATCGTGAAGTCGGTGATCGCCGGCGAATAGACCGCTCCGCCAGCGCATGGGCCCATCACCAACGACAGCTGCGGCACGACGCCGGATGCAAGTGTGTTGCGCAGAAAGATGTCCGCATACCCACCCAGCGAGACGACGCCTTCCTGGATGCGTGCACCGCCTGAGTCCGACAGGCCGACGATCGGGGCGCCGTTCTCGAGCGCCAGATCCATGACCTTGCAGATCTTCTCGGCGTGCGCCTCCGACAGTGAGCCACCAAAGACCGTGAAGTCCTGGCTGTACACGAACACGAGTCTTCCGTCGATTCGGCCGTGGCCGGTGATGACACCGTCACCGAGATAGCGCTCGTCATCCATCCCGAAGTCGGTGGCCCGATGGGTGACGAACGCATCCAGCTCGCTGAAGCTGTCGTCGTCCAGGAGCAGCTCGACCCGCTCGCGTGCGGTCAGCTTGCCGCGCTCGTGCTGCTGCGCGATCCGCTCCTCGCCGCCGCCGAGCAGCGCCTCCTCACGCAGCCGCCGCAGGCGGGCCAGCTTATCGGCCGTCGACAACGGGAGTCCTCCGCGAGTCTGGTGGGCCCAGCAGGGATCGAACCTGCGACCCGCCGGTTATGAGCCGGATGCTCTAACCACTGAGCTATGGGCCCGATGGATGGTGGACAACTTCGAGTATAGAGGACCGTCTTTGCACAAAGACATCGACATTCGGCCAGCTTGTGGATAAGTCAGGTGCCCCGTCGGAGACCACGCCGCTATCATCAAGACGTCGCAGTCGCGATGCTCGCTCCAACGATGTCGGACCGAAGGTGATGCGTTGACCAAGGTAATTTCGATCGCGAACCAGAAGGGCGGCGTCGGCAAGACGACCACCTCGATCAACCTCGGCGGCGCGTTGGCCGAACTCGGTTACCGCGTCCTGTGCGTGGACATGGACCCGCAGGCCAACCTGACCGTTGGCCTGGGTATCTCACTCTCCGACGTGCGCACCTCCATGGCCGACGTCCTGTCGGAGGATCGCGTGCCGCTCGATGACATCGTGCGCGCCACGGAGATGCCGGGACTGTCGGTCATCCCCTCCACGCTCGAGCTGGCATCGACCGAGGTGGAGCTCTTCACCGCCATCGGTCGCGAGATGGTTCTGCGGGACGCCCTGGCCGGCTGGGCGGAACGACAATTCGACGTGATCATCATCGACTGTCCGCCGACGCTCGGGCTGCTGACCATCAACTCACTCGTGGCCAGCTCGCGGGTGATCATCCCGGTGCAGACCCAGTTCTACGCGATCAAGGGCCTGACCGCGCTGATCAAGGTGATCAACACCATCAAGATCAAGCTCAACCACGACCTCGAGATCCTCGGGCTGCTGGCCACGTTCTATGACGGCCGCACGGTCCTCGCTCGCGAGATGCTGGATAACCTGCGCGAGATTGGCGACCACAGGGTCTTCAACACGATGATCAAGCAGACCGTGAAGCTCGGCGAGGCGCCGCTCACCGGCAAGCCGGTCACGGAATACGCCACCAACTCGGCCGCGGCGCGCGCCTTCCGCGAGCTGGCACGCGAGGTGATCGAACTTGGGTAGCAAGCGACCGGCAATTCGCGAGAACATCCACCGCCTGTTCGGCGAGGCAGAGGCGATCGACCTGGCGCCGGGGATCGTGTCCCTCATCGAATCGCGCGCCACGCATGCCCAGATGCGAGAGATCCCGGTCGGCCGCATCCTGCCGAACCCGGCGCAACCGCGTCACTCGTACGAGGAGGACTCCCTCACCGAGCTGGCCGATTCGATTCGCGAGCACGGCGTGCTGCAGCCGATCCTCGTGCGACCCGTCGGGTCGCAGTACGAGCTGATCGCCGGGGAGCGCCGCTGGCGCGCCTCGCGGCTCGCGAAGCGCGAGTCGATCCCGGCCATCGTTGCCGACTTCGACGAGCAGACGGCACTCGAGGTATCGATCATCGAGAACCTCCAGCGCGAGGACGTCTCGCCGTTGGAGGAGGCGGCCATGTTCCGCAAGATGACCGACCTCGGATACTCGGTCCGCCAGCTGGCTCAGAAGATCGGCAAGGACAAGGGCTACGTCGAGAACCGGATGCGCCTCGCGCTGGCGCCGCCCGAGATTCGCGAGCTGGTGTCCGTGCGCAAAGACACGATCAGCCACGCGTACGAGCTGATGAAGATCGGTGACGAGCGGACGCGGCGGCGCCTGGCGAAGAAGGTGGCGGCCGGTGAGCTGAGCCTTGCCCGCCTGCGGGTGCTGACCGGCAGCGCGGCGAGCGACCCCGACGACGGCAATGGCGCCAAGCGGAAGCGACGTGCGCGCACTGTGGCGGGCGAGGTGGCCGAGGCGCAGGCCGCCCGGGCGGCGGACGACGCGCTGATGAACAACCGCAGCAAGCTGGCGAACGCGATCGACGAGCTGGTCGACCTGCTGCGACGCCGGGACGTCATCGAGCAGATTCCCGACACGAACCGCGACAACCTGGCCAGGAACCTGACGGTCACCAAGCTGAAGCTCGAGAACGCAATCGCCATCATCCGAGCCACGCGCGAGGAGTAGCTCTCCCGCCGGCTACAAGCCGGCACCGGCGGGTACGGTCAGGGGGTGTAGCTCATCACCTCGCGGTGGCCGACCAGAAAGTTGATGAGCTTGGCGCGCGCCTGCGGGTCGATGCGCCTCAAGCCGGCGACTGCCTTCGGCAGCTCGAAGATGGGCGCCGCCACCGCGCCGGCCGTGTCGATCCCTACCACGCGATCCGGGCCCCCGCCGACCAGGAAGGCCCGCTGGAACCCCTTGGCGTCGAGGCCGGCCGCTCGGCAGAAGGCGGCGATTGCGGTCCCGACCCCGATCCGCTTGGCGAAGTCCATGAACAGATCGGCCGCCCAACGGTCGATCTGCTCATCGGTCTGGGCCGACACCATCTCCCGATATTCCTTCGCGTCGCCCTCGTTCACAGGCTCCTCCAGGCCACCCGTTTGGCGGGCCCGATTCTAGCCGACGCCTAGCGCGCGTGACGCGCATAGAGGCGGCCCGAGCCGGCCGGGGCATCGGCTATCCTGCGGCCATGCTCGACCGCCCGGCCGACCCGCGCACCGAGGACACGATCGTCTTTCAGCTGGTCCGCACCGACCGCTCGTCGGGCGACAGCGAGGTGATCGGCAAAGCCACCTTCGCCGATGCCCGGTCGGTGGTCGATGCGCCTGAGGAGGTTCGGGTTGCGGTCGAGGAGCTGCTGTCCACCGCGTTCGTCGATCGTCTTCGGGCCGACGAGCGGCCGCGCGGCTACCGTCGCAGCGGCAGCGGCATCGTCGAGATGCTCGTCCCGGGCATGCCCGAGCACTTCATAGCCCGTCTGCGCGGGCTATGGCTTGCCTATCCCGACGGGACCGTCGTCACAGCGCGTGAGGCGAGCACGACCACGCGCCCACCCGGCCTGGAACGTCTCGCCGGCAGCGACGCCGGGGCCCCGGTCACGGACCCGGGTGTCCGGCGCGCCACGCTGCTCGACAGCTCCGCGATCCTCAACGCACGACCACTCGTCCAGGCCAACGAGCCGCTCACCGGCCTGCGACCCGCCGAGGAGCGGGTCGGGGTGGCTCGCACTGACTGCGGCTGGATCACCTGAGACATTAGATTTACATAGATATACGCAGAATCCGAGGTGGTTCGGCCCCGCGCTCATGGCCTTCGGCCTGGATCGGCTCAGGTATCATCGCCGCCATGTCATTGAAGCGGTACCTGGTCCTGCCCATCCTGATCGTGGGAATCGGGATCGCGTATTACTGGCTGAGCCACGAGTGGATCGGGACCGTCATGCTGGTCGTGTTTGGTGGGGCGATGGCGGTGATGGGCTGGGTCCTGATTCCGACCCTCGAGAACGTGGGGCCCACCGCCCCGGTCGATCCGGACTTCGAGGCCGGGCACCAGCCGCGCTGATCCCGCGGCCCTCGCCGGATCAGCGGATGCCGGTGTCGTAGGCGATCGTCAGGTCTCCCGCGGGCTCCCCCACCGCGACCACGACCTCGAGCTCCTCGGCGATCCCCATCAGTCCCTCGACCGGCTGCGGAACGACACGGTATAAGCCCGGCGCCAGCGGAACGGCGAATGATCCGTCCTCCGCCGAGGTGATCCTGGCGACCTCCTCGCCGGCGTCGTTGAGAATGAGCAGCACTGCGCCGGCGACCGGTCGGTCCGCGCAGTCGGGATCCGGCGGATCGCTGACGACCGGGCAGGTCGGCCCCGCAATCACGACGCCCCGGATGCCCGACTCACCGGCCAGCGCGTCCCCCTCCTCGCTGAGGAGCTCGACCGCGCCGGCGCGCGTGACCTCGTAGACCCAGGTGTGGTGGTCGATGCAGCCGGCCTGGCAGTCTCCCCAACCGATGTAGACCTGGACCTGCCACCCGGCGTTCGATGCGGCGACCTCGTACCAGGCGGCCTGGCCGATCAGGTCGGCATTGCGGGGCTCCATGCCGGCGAAGCGCTCGTTCTGGGCGAGCACCAGCCGCACGGCATCCTCAGGGCTGCTGGGTGCGGGCGAACCGTCACCCGCGGCCGAGCAGGCCCCGAGCGCGATCAGGAGGGTGAGGGAGACGCCTATGCCGGCCCAGCCTGGCGATCGTTTCATGGCCGAGGGACGCGGCGAGAGGTCCGACGGTTCCCCCGATGATTTCTGCCCGGCCTGGCAGTCTCTACCACAAGGCCGCGGAAAGGAGGCTCCCTGCTGGCCGCTCCCGACAACACGCCGATCCCGCGTCCGCCTCGCAGGCCGCGCGCGATCGACATCGTCCTTCGTGGACGAATCGGTCGCGCCGATGGCGCTGTGCTGTGCGAGCGCGTCCGCGTGCTGCTGGCCGGCAGCCCTCTCCGCCTGGTTGTCTGCGACGTGGGAGCGTTGACGGACGCGGACCTCGGCACGGTCGAGGCCCTGGCGAAACTGCAGCTGACCGCGCGGCACCTCGGGGCCTCGGTTTGCCTTCGCCAGGCCTCGTTGGAGCTGAAGGAGCTGCTTGTCCTGGTGGGGCTGCGCAACGTCCTCCCCTGCCGGGCGGGTTTACGCCTCGAGGCGAGCGGGCAGACCGAAGACAGGGAAGAGCCGCGCAGTATCGAGAAAGAAGGTGATTCCGCTGACCCGACCGGCTGAGATCTCCAGGACCTGCAGCGACCACGGCTCGTAACTGCCTCCCGGGCCGCCGGGCTTGTATTGGCCGAAGGCCGGCAGGCCATTCGCCAGGGTCGGGACCAACCGCGAGCCGCGACAGCCTATGCCGGGGCCGAGGCACCACGTGCGGATGTCGAGGTGTGTCTGCAGCCACAGCTCGTAGGGCGGCATGTTCCAGGTGGCGTCCTGGTGGAGAAGCGCGGTCAGGGAATCCATGTCGTAGCGCTCGAAGGCGTCAACGTAGCGCGCCAGGAGCGCCCGCTGCGCGTCATCCATCGGCTCCGGCGGCTGGTTGGCGCTCACATTCCTGGTGGCGAGCGTTGACCGCGCGCGCTGGAGTGCGCTGTTGACCGATGCGACCGAGGTGCCAAGGAGCTCGGCGACCTCGTCGGCCCTCCAGCGCAGGACCTCACGCAGAATCAGCACGGCGCGCTGCCGGGGTGGCAGGTGCTGCAGCGCGGCCACGAACGCCAGGCGGATGGACTCCCGCGCAACCGCCACGTCCGCAGGGTCACCGCCGGTCGGCAGCACACGACCGTCGGGGATCGGCTCCAGCCAGGCGGTCTCCGCCAACGGCGTACCGAGGGCCGAATCCGCTGACCGTGCCGGCCCGAGGTCCATTGGGCGTGCGCGACGCTGCCTCGCGCCAACCATGTCGAGGCACACGTTGGTGGCGATCCGATAGAGCCACGACCGCAGCGCCGCGCGGCCCTCGAAACGATCGATGCCGCGCCACGCTCGCAGGAGCGTCTCCTGCACCGCATCCTCCGCCTCGAACGCCGATCCGAGCATGCGGTAGCAGTAGCCGGTCAACTCGACCCGATGCGCTTCCAGCTGCGGCGCGAGCTCCACCGGCCCGGCCGTTGCCGAACCCGGGGCAGCGCGATCAACCGTCAGCTCAGCCATCCGCGGTCATCGTACCCGGGCGCTCCCCGCGGTGCTCATCGGCTCGTCAGCCATCCCGTCGTTCCCCGCCCGCCGGCGGGATGTTCTGATTGAGCCGGAACAGGTTGCTCGGGTCGTAGCGAGCCTTGATCGCCGCCAGCCGATCCCAGGTCGACCCGGGGTAGGCCGCGCGGATCCGGTCCCGGCCCTCGTCGCCCAGGAAGTTGACATACGCGCCCGCGTCTGTCTGGCGGAGCGCCGTCGCAAAGTCGGTGACCCACGCTCGCGGACGGCCTTGTCATCGGGACCCTCGTAGAAGGCGGCGAGGTTGACCATGATCCGGCTGCCTCGATGGGCGAAGGCGGTTGCGTCCCCCGGCACGCGGGCCATCGCCCCGCCGAGCACCCGCAGCTGCGCGACGCGCATGGAGGCGTCCGATGCGGA
>DASQFY010000069.1:0-6271 GCA_035632895.1 Candidatus Dormiibacterota bacterium | reverse complement strand
CGTCGAGGTGGAGCTCACGCCGGACCGCGAGGCTGGCACGATCTCGATCCGTGCCGAGGCGGCGGCAATCGCCCGCACCGGGGTCGAGATGGAGGCGCTGACGGCGGCGAGCATCGCCGCCCTGACGGTGTACGACATGGCCAAGGGGCTGCAGCGAGACATCGTGGTCGAGCGCGTCGAGCTGCACGCCAAGGAGGGCGGCCGCTCCGGGACCTGGTCGCGGGACACCGAATCCAGGACAGCGACGCCCACGGCAACCCATGAGGCGGTGGTCGTCACCGTCTCGAATCGCTCCGCCGCCGGGGAGCGCGAGGATGCGTCGGGTCCGGCGCTGGTCGCGGCGCTTAGCGCGGCCGGCTGGGCGGTCGCACCGGAGCCGATGGTGGTGCCCGACGACGAAGGCGCCATCGCGGCCACGGTCGCGGGGTTGGCCGATGCGGGCCATCGGCTCATCCTGACCACCGGCGGCACCGGCCTGACGCCGACCGACGTGACGCCGGCGGCCACCCGTCGTGTGATCGAGCGCGAGGTGCCCGGCCTGGCCGAGCTGATGCGCGCCGCCGGGCTCGCCTCGACGCCGATGGCCGCGCTGTCGCGCGGCGTCGTCGGGGTGCGCGGACGGACGCTGATCGCAAACCTGCCGGGCTCGCCGGGTGGCGCCACCGAGTCGCTGGCCGCCCTGCTGCCGGTCCTGCGCCACGCCATCGAGCAGCTCGCCGGCGGCGACCACTGACCATTTGCCGCGGGTAGGATGACCCGCGCATGGAGATCGGCATTCCGTACTACCCGCTGATCGTGGTGCCGGTGGCGGTCGCCGTCGCCCTCTTCTGGCGGCGCGGGCGGCAGCACCTGGCGGTCTTGCGCGCCGGGCGGCCGCTCGATCGGTTCGATCGGATCCCGGCCCGGATCTGGAGCGTGCTCGTCTACGTCATCGGCCAGAAGCGGCTGCTCAATGACTTCGGCCCGGGAATCATGCACGCCGCGATCTTCTGGGGCTTCCTGGTCCTGCTGGTGACGACCGGCAACTACTTCACCAACGGCCTGGTCGAGACCGTGCTGGCGTGGCCGCTGAACGGCATCCTGTGGGCGGCCGCGGTGGCGGTCGCCAACCTGTTCATCGGCCTCATCCTGGCGGCCCTCGTCTACGCCGCCTGGCGGCGCGTGATCGCGCGCCCCCCGCGACTGGCGCTGAGCCGCGATGCGTTCGTGATCCTGGGCTTGATCTTCGGGGTGGTGGGCACCGAGCTCGTCGCTGACGCGCTCCGCTTCGTGGCGACGCCCGACGACCCGGCGCGTGGCTGGGCCCTGCTCGCCGGTCCGCTGTCGCTTGCGCTCGAGCCGATCGGGGCCGAGCGGGCGGCGAGCGGTTTCGGGCTGCTCGGCTGGGCGCACATCGGCTTCGTGCTCGGCTTCGGCGCCTACCTGCCATACAGCAAGCACCTGCACATCATCACCAGCGAGCCCAACGTCTACTTTCGCAGCCTCGAGCCGCGCGGCGCCCTACGCAAGATGGACCTCGAGGCCGAGCCGCCCCCCGGCGAGGAGGTCGTCTTCGGCGCGCGCGGCCTCAAGGACCTGACGTGGCGGCACCTCCTCGACGGGCTGTCATGCACCGAATGCGGCCGCTGCATGGAGTTCTGCCCGGCCAGCATGACCGGCAAGACGCTGAGCCCCAAGCACTTCATGGAAGGGCTCCGCGACCAGATCGTGATGGCCGAGACGGCGCTCGCCGCCGCCGCATCTGCCCAGCGCGCGGCGAAAGGCGGCGCGCCCGGCGGGGTCGAGGCGTCCGATGCGTCACTCTCCCTCGCTCGCGAGCGTGCGACTGAGGCGCTCGCCCTGCCACTGGTCGACAACGCCATCCCCGAGGAGGCGGTTTGGCAGTGCACGACCTGCGGTTGGTGCGTGGAAGGCTGCCCGGTGCTGATCGAGCATGTGGACTCGATCGTCGAGATCCGCCGCAACCTGGTCCTGGAGGAGAGCCGCTTCCCGAAGGAGCTGAACGTCGCATTCCGCAACATGGAGACTGCCGGCAATCCGTGGGGCCAGGCCAAGAGCTCTCGCCTCGACTGGGCAAAGGGCCTCGAGATCCCGGTGCTCGGCCAGCGGCGAACGCCGAGCGGGGACGGCCCCGCTCCAGCGCGGCGTGGCGCGCGCACGATCTGGCGCGACGGCGCCCCGGCCGATGGACCGATCCTGTATTGGGTCGGCTGCGCCGGCGCGTTCGACGACCGCAACCGGAAGGTGGTGCGCGCCATGGCCGCGCTGCTGGGCCAGGCCGGCATCGATTTCGCGGTGCTGGGTCCAGCCGAAACCTGCTCCGGCGATCCGGCTCGCCGGGCCGGGAACGAGTACCTCTTCCAGATGCTGGCCGCGGAGAACGTCGCCACCCTCTCCGCCGCGCATGACAAGCACGGAGTGCGAACCATCGTGGCCAGCTGCCCGCATTGCTTCAATACGATCCGCAACGAGTACCCACAATTTGGCCTGGCCGGGATCGAGGTGATCCACCACACGCAGCTGCTCGACCGACTGGTGGCCGATGGGCGCCTCATCCCGCAGCAGCACCACGAGGCGGTGGTCGCCTACCACGACGCCTGCTACCTCGGCCGCTACAACCAGGTCTACGACGAGGGCCGGCGCGTGGTTGGCGCCGTGCCGGGCACCAGCGTCGTCGAGATGGAGCTGCATCACCGCCGCGGCATGTGCTGCGGTGCCGGCGGGGCTCGGATGTGGATGGAGGAGCGGGAGGGCGAGCGCGTCAACCACCGCCGCGTTCGCCAGGCGCTGGCTGCGGATCCAGCAACCATCGCCACCGCCTGCCCGTTCTGCCTGGTCATGCTGCGTGACGGTGTGACCGACCTGGAGCGGACCGATGTCGAGGTCCGCGACGTCGCCGAGCTGCTGGCCGACGCGACGGGGGTCTGGAGCGCACTGATCCCGCAGGATCGCGCGGAATCCGCGTAGTTTTCCACCCCAAGTTGCGGATAGTTTGACCCGCCACGCGTGGGAGGACTACGATTCGCAACGTGGCAGTTCGCTCGCTTGGCCCGGCGGGACGGCGCCCCGCTCTCGACGACCTGGACAAGGCGATCATCAAGGCCCTCCAGGTCGATGGCCGGCGCCCGTACGCTCAGATCGGCCGCGAGCTGAAAGTGCCGGAGGCAACCGTCCGGCAGCGCGCCGAGCGGCTGATCAGCCGTGGGATCGTGCAGGTCGTGGGCGTGACCGATCCACTGGCGATGGGCTTCCAGCAGCCCGCATTCATCGGCCTGCACGTCGATGCCGCCCGCCTGGACGAGGTCGCCGGGCAGGTGGCCGAGCTCGAAGAAGTGACCTACGTGGTCGTCACCGCCGGGCGGTTCGACATGATCTGCGAGGTCGTGTGCGAGGACAACGAGCATCTGCTCCGCGTCCTGGCCGATCGGCTGGCCAAGATCGAGGGGATCCGCTCGACCGAGACGATGGTCGAGCTGCGCTTCGTCAAGGAAAGCTATCGCTGGGGGACGAGGTAGGAGGATCGAGTTGGCCGTGGCCGAAGGACGCGCCCTGGACCGGGATCGGGTCAAGGCGATTGGGGCGCGAGAAGAGGCCTCCTACCGCGCCCGGACCCCTCGCAGCGCGGAGCTGAATGCTCGCGCCCGGCGCGCCCTACCACTGGGCGTGGCGAGCTCGTTCCAGGCCTACGACCCGTACCCGCTATTCATGACCGAGGCGCGCGGCTCCCGGATCTGGGACGCGGACGGCAATGAGTACGTCGACTTCGACATGGCCTTCGGCGTGCTGGCGGCAGGGCATTCGCACCCGCTGCTGGCCGAGGCGCTCCAGCGTCGCGTCGCGAACGGCACCTGCTTCACCTTCCCGGTCGAGGACAGCATCCTGCTGGCAGAGGAGATCAAGCGCCGCTTCAACGTCGACCTGGTGCGCTTCAGCAACTCGGGCACCGAGGCGACGATGGACGCGATCCGCGTGGCGCGCGGCTTCACCGGACGCGACCGGATCATCAAGTTCGAGGGCGGTTACCACGGCCACCATGACGACCTGCTGGTCAGCATCCAGCCGCCGCGCGAGCTGATGGGTCCCGCCGACAGTCCGGCCACCGTACCGGCCAGCGCCGGTATCCCGGCCGGCCGCCTGGCGGAGACGATCGTCGCTCCCTTCAACGAGCCTGAGATGGTGGAGCGGATCCTCGACGCCCACGCCGGCGAGATCGCGGCCATCATCACCGAGCCGGTGCAGTTCAACATCGGCGTGGTCCCGCCCAACCTCGGATTCCTGGAGCGGCTGCGCGCGCTGGCGACCGCGCATGGCGCAGTCCTCATCTTCGACGAGGTCAAGACCGGCGCGGTGCTGGCCTACGGCGGCGCCACCGAGTATTTCGGCGTGCAGCCCGACCTGATCTGCCTGGCCAAGAGCATCGGCGGCGGCATCCCGATCGGCGCCTTCGGCGGCAAAGCGGAGGTCATGGGCGCCATCGAAGAGGTGAAGCGCGAGGCGGCCACGGCCGGGATCGAGCATTCGACGCTGACCGGCGGGGCCGAGCGGGTTGCGCACCTGGGCACCTTCAACGGGAACCCGCTTAGCATGGCCGCAGGCGTGGTGACGCTCACCCAGATCCTGACCCGCGACGCCTACCCGATCCTCCACGCGCTGGCCGATCGGCTGACGGCCGGCTGCCAGCAGGTGATCGACGAACTCGAGCTGCCGGCGTACGCCATCAATGTCGGGCCCAAGGGCTGCGTCATGTTCACCCCCCAACGGGTGACGAACTACCGCGACTTCATCGGTCTCGACGCCGAGCTGTGGGAGGCGAGCTTCTTCTACCTTGCGAACCGCGGCATCCTGCTGCCGCCCGGCCCGGACGATCAGTGGACCCTGTCGGTGGCGCACAACGATGCGGAGATCGACCGTCACGTGGCGACCTTCCGCGAATTCGCGGTCGAGGTGTCCGGCTAGCTTCCTCTGGTGCGCCGACGCCGAGGCGCGTAACTTGTGGGCGTAGTACCTCCGGAGGGCAGGAGCTCATGCTGGAACGGATCGCGCGTCCCTTCGCCAGGCTCTCGAGCTGGATCGCCGGCGTCGTCAGCGGCTTCTACCGCGTCCTCGGCGGCCCGGGGAAGCTCCTCCAGGACTTCCTGAACGGGTCGTGGCTCGGCCACTCGCTCCACCCGGTCCTGACCGATGTGGTGGTCGGTGGCGCGACCGTCGCCATCTTCCTGGAGGTGCTCGGCTGGTTCGGCGTGACCGGCCTGCGCACCGCCGTGGTCTGGTCGCTCGCCCTCACCTGGGTTTCCGCGGTCGGCGCGATCGTCACCGGCCTGACCGACTACAAGGACACCGCCACCGGTGACGAGCGCAATGTGACGGGCCTGCACGGCCTGATCAACGTCGTCGCCACGCTCGCCCTCATTCTCGCCTTCGTGCTCTACCTCGGTCCGGAGGGAGCCCTTGGCCCCGCGCTCCTGATCGGTGCGTTCGTGGTCCTCAGCCTGGGCGCCTTCATTGGCGGCCACGTGGTCTTCAAGTACGGCTACATGGTCAATCACAATGCCTTCGCGCGCGGCAAGAAGGCGGCCGAGTTCACCGCCGTCCTGGCCGCCGCCGAGCTGCCGGAGGGCGCACCCACCAAGGCGTCGCTGGGTGCCACCACGCTGGTGCTCGTGCGGCGCGGCGACGTGGTCTACGCCCTGAAGGAATCCTGCTCGCACGCCGGCGGCCCGCTTTCGGAGGGCGCGCTGGATGGCGACTCCATCGTCTGCCCGTGGCACGCCTCCGCCTTCCGGCTGTCTGATGGCGCGGTGCGCCACGGTCCCGCGGCGACGCGGCAGGTCGCGTACCGGGCGCGCGTCAACGGCGACCAGGTCGAGGTGCAGGGCCCGATCGAGTAGGCGCGCTCACCTCTCGCCGACCGTTATCGGTCGCAGCGATCGAACGGCACCCACGACGGCCCTCCGGCACTGCACGATCGCTGATGGCGATGCCCCTCCACCGGAATGAGGCGTCATGCGCCCGTTGTTCATCAGCGGCGATATGTGGGAGGCCAACGGCGTCGGAGCCGCGATTCGGTATCCTTTCCGGAGCCCACCCAGCCAGCCCGCCTCCCGCACCGCGAGGACGCCTTGACCTACCGGCTGACCCAGGAGCACGACGAGCTGCGCGCCGTGGTGCGCGAGCTGGCCGACGAGAGGATCGCGCCGCGGGCGGCCGAGATCGACGCCACCGCCGAGTTTCCCTGGGACCTGAAGGAACTGTTGGCCAAGCAGGACCTGCT
>DASQFY010000068.1:0-7595 GCA_035632895.1 Candidatus Dormiibacterota bacterium | reverse complement strand
TGCGACCTCTTCCAGCGGCAGCTCGCGCTGCTCACCGGCGGACAGGTCGCGGACGACGACGTTCCCGCGCTCCAGCTCGCCGCCGACGATCACTGCCCATCGGGCGCCAAGCTTCACTGCACTCTCCAGCTGCTTGCCGAGCTTGCGGGAGCTGGCGTCGACCCGCACGCGGAGGCCGGCGTCGCGCAGGGACCCGGCCACGAGCAGCCGCGGCTCCAGCGCCTCCGGATCGGCCGATACCACCGCCACCAGCGGTGGCGGCTCCGGTGGGGCCACGCCCTGCTCCTGGGCGGCAAGCGCGGTGCGGTCGATCCCGATCCCGAACCCGATGCCCGGCGTCGGCCGACCGCCGAGCAGTTCGGCGAGCCCGTCGTATCGGCCACCGCCACCAAGCGCCTGCTGCTGGCCCTCGCGACCGGCCACGAAGAACTCGACCGTGGTGCGGGTGTAGTAGTCCAGCCCGCGGACGAGTCGGTGGTCGAGCTCATAGCGCAGGCCGAGCGCGTCGAGCAGCCGACGGACCGCGCTGAAATGCTCGCGACATGCGTCGCACAGGTGCTCGAGCGCCTTGGGTGCCCCCGCCACGAGGTCGGGGTCGAGCAGCCGGTCGTCGAGCACACGCAGCGGATTCAGCTTGAGCCGACGACGAGAGTCATCGGTCAGGCGCCCGGAGTGGGCGCTGAAGTAATCGACCAGTGCCTGGCGGTAGGCCGGGCGGCAGGTGGCATCGCCGATGGAGTTCAGGTGGGCGACCACGTTCTGCACGCCAGCCTGTGCAAAGAACCGATGCCCAAGCTCGATCAGCTCGGCGTCGACCATCGGTCCCGCATCACCCAGCACCTCGACGTCCCACTGCGTGAACTGTCGGTACCGCCCCGCCTGGGGCCGGTCGTAGCGGAACATGGGGCCTATCATCCAGAGCCGCAGCGGGCCGGGTCGCACGTGCATGCCGTGCTCCACGTAGGCGCGCACGATGCCGGCCGTCGGTTCCGGGCGGAGCGCCCATTCCGCGCGCTCCTCCTCGCTGCCGGACGGTCCGCTGACGCGGAAGATCTCCTTCTCGACCGCGTCGGAGGTCTCGCCCAGGCCCCGCTCGAAGAGATCAGTGCGCTCGAAGAGCGGGGTGTCGACCCGATCGAAGGCGTAGCGGTTGCTCAGGTCGCGCGCCAGCGTCTCCAGCCACTCCCAGGTGGGGGCATCCTCGGGCAGCAGGTCATGCGTCCCGCGCGGCGCGACGATCTGGCGAGCCATGGGCCGCAGTGTACCGATGGGCCGGCGCCGCCGAAGGGGCGCTGCAGTAGCCTGCGCGCGTGTCAGCCACTGGCGTGCGAGGACCCGGCGGCCCAGCTCGATCGGGGCTAATCCCGTATGCCCTCGCCGCACTCCTGGCTGTGGCGCTGGCGATCCGGGTGGCCGTGGTCGGCATGGACGGACATACCGGGGACGTGCTCGTCATCCACGGTTGGGCGGAGCGCCTGGCCGAGGTCGGCCCCTGGGGCTTCTACGCGGGCTCGGGGTCGGTGTACCCCGCCCTTCTGTACCTGTACTGGCCGATGGGCCTCCTGCTCGACGGCGAGGCGCTCGACCTGGCGATCAAGGGCTCCTCGATTCCCTTCGACCTTGCGCTCGGGGTACTGCTGTTCGCCATCGTCCGTGGGATGGCGGGGCCGTGGCGAGGTGTGGGTGCTGCTGCGCTCTACCTGCTCAATCCCGGCGTCCTCATCGCCGGACCGATGTGGGGCCAGGTCGACGCCGCGGGCACGCTCGCCTTCATCGCGGCGCTGGTGGCGCTGGCCCGGCCGCGCTATGCGTTGGCCGGCGCGCTGGCCGTGCTCGCCGGCCTGATCAAGCCGCAGTTCGGCTTCGTGATCTTGCCGGTCCTGGTCGTGGCTCTCCGGGAGTGGCGGGCGCAAGGGCGGCTGGCGCCGCTGCGCCGCGCCGCGTTGGGTGGGCTCGCGACGTACGTCGCTTTGACGGTGCCGCTATTGCTGAACCCGATTCGGTACGTCAGCGAGCTCTACCACATCACCGCCCTGAAGCCGTTCGCATCGGTCTCTGCACCGAATCCGTGGGCCCTCATCGTCGGCTACCGCGTGCCGGACGGCTGGCTGGCGCTGGTCGGCTTGGGTCTGCTGGTTGTGGGGCTGACGGCCGCGCTCCTGCCGTTGCGCCGGGGGCGCGACCTCTGGACGTTGCTGGCTGTGGGCGTCCTGATCGTGTTCGCCTTCTATCTCCTGCCCACGCGGGTCCATGAGCGCTACCTGTTCCCCGCCCTGGCGCTGCTCGCGCCATTCGCGGCTGTCTCGCTGTGGAGCCTGGCGGCCTACGTGGCGCTGTCGCTTGCGTTCGTGGCTTCGCTGCTCAGTTCGCTGACCATCTCCATGCCATCCTTCCGGGCGTTGCCGATCGCCGAGGTGCTGAACACGCCAGCTTCGCTCTGGGCCCAGGGCCTCACACTGGGGGGCGCGGCGCTGGCCTGTGTGTGGCTCGTTCTCCGCTCCAAGGGGTTCAAGCCACTGCCCCCGTGATGTCGAGCCCTGTTGTGCGGCAGTGCGGCTGTGCGGCTGTGCTGCACAAGAGGGTCCTGACAGCGGCGCAGTCACGCTGCGGCCGGGGCTTGACGGCGAAGCTCAGCGCGTCTCGCGGGTGACCGCCGTGATGTCGCGGATCCGCTCGATCCGTACCAGCACCTTGGAGAGCTGATCGAGCGAGGTGACCTTCAACGTCGCCGTGATGGTCGCCGTCCCGTCCGGGCGCGTCCCAATCGACGCCGCCACGATGTTGACCTTGTACTCGGCCACCACATTCGTGATCTCGTTGAGCAGGCCGGGCCGGTCCATGGCGTCGATCCGCACCGTGATCGGGTAGGTCTGCTGGTCGACCGACTCCCACTCCACGTCGATCAGGCGCTCGATGTCGCGCTCGGACAGGACCGATCGGCAGTTCGCGCGGTGCACGGTCACGCCCTTGCCGCGCGTCACGTAGCCGGTGATCGGGTCGCCAGGGATGGGCGAGCAGCAGTTCGCGAAGCGCACCAGCAGGTCGCCGACGCCCTTGACCCGAACCCCGCCGGACGACGGGGCGGCGGAGGGCGGCGCGACCTCCGGCAGCGTGATGGCCGCATCGTCGTGGATCTCCAGCTTCGAGACCACCGACGCCGGCGAGATGGCGCCGTAGCCGATCGCCGCGAAGAAGTCGTCCAGCTCCTTGTAGCGCGCCTGCGAGGCGATCTCCGCCAGCTTCTCGGACTTGATGCTGGCCAGCGTCTCGTGGGCCAGGCGGCGCAGCTCGCGGTCGAGCAGCTCCTTACCCTGGGAGATGTTCTCGTCGCGCTCCTGGCGCTTGAACCATTGCCGGATCTTCTCGCGCGCGGCGTTGGTCTGGACGATGTTCAGCCAGTCGCGGGACGGACCATGCGCGGCCTTGGTGGTGATGATCTCGACTATGTCGCCGTTGCGCAGCTTGTAGTCCAGCGGGACCAATCGGTTGTTGGCCTTGGCGCCGATGGTGCGGTGGCCGACATCGGTATGGATCCGGTATGCGAAGTCGAGTGGGGTAGCGCCGTTCGGCAGGTCCTTTACGTCGCCCTTCGGGGTGAAGACGAAGACCTGGTCCTGGAATACCTCGAGCTTGAGCCCTTCCACGAACTCGGTGGCGTCCGCCACCTCGCGCTGCCAGTCGATCAGCTGGCGGACCCAGGCCAGCTTCTCGTCGTAGCGCCGGTCGCCGCGGCTGCCCTCCTTGTAGCGCCAGTGGGCAGCGATCCCCGCCTCCGCCACGTCGTGCATCTGGCGGGTTCGGATCTGGACCTCGAGCGGCTTCGCATCGGGCCCGATGACGGCGGTGTGCAGCGACTGGTACATGTTGGCCTTGGGCATGGCGATGTAGTCGTCGAACTGCCCCGGGATCGGGCGCCACAGGGAATGGACGATGCCCAGGGCGGCGTAGCAGTCCTTCACGTCGTCGACGAGAAGGCGGACGGCGTTGACGTCGTAGATCTCGTCGAAGTCGACGCCCTTGCGCTCCATCTTCTTGGCGATCGAGTAGAGGTGCTTGGGCCGGCCGGAGATATCGGCCTGGATGCCGACCTTGCCGAGCTCCTTGCGCAGGATGTTGATGCTCTTCGTGACGAACGACTCGCGGACCTTGCGACGGTCCGCGAGCATGTCCACCAGCTGTCGAAACTTCTCCGGCTCGATGTACTTGAAGGAAAGGTCCTCGAGCTCCCACTTGATCTGCCACATCCCCAGCCGATGGGCCAGCGGCGCGTAGATCTCCATCGACTGGTGCGCGATGCGGGCCTGCTTTTCGACCGGCAGGAACTGGAGGGTGCGCATGTTGTGCAGGCGGTCGGCGAGCTTGATGATCACCACCCGCACGTCCTCGGCCATGGCCATGAACATCTTTCGGATGTTCTCGGCCTGCTGCTCTTCCATGGAGCGCGCGCTGCCGAACTTTGAGAGCTTGGTCACCCCGTCGACCAGGCGGCTCACCTCGCGTCCGAAGCGCTTCTCGAGGTCCGGAACGGTGATCTCGGTGTCCTCGGGCACGTCATGCAGGAGGGCGGCGGCCAGCGTCTCGGCATCCGACTGCAGGGTGGCGAGGTAGTAGGCGACCTCCACCGGGTGGCCGATGTACGGCTCTCCCGATGCCCGCAGCTGGCCCTCGTGCGCGGTCGCCGCGAACCCGTGGGCACGCTCGACCAGGCCGACGTTGATGCTCGGCCGATGGCGCCGCGCCTCAGCGACGACGTCCTCGATGGTGTGGGTCGGCTCCGCCTGTGCCTGCCCGCGCGAGATGCGCTGCACCACGGCGGCCGGAGCCGCCCGCAGACGGGCGAGGTCCATGGTGGGCAAGAGGGTAGCACCTCGGTCGGAGGATCAGGATGGACCGATGGAGTCGTGGCGCGAGGCAGCCGGTCCTCGCTTGGCTACCGCAACTCACTTCGGACCGGCTGCCTCACGCCTCCACTTCTTCCCTCCTCAACTTCCCGACCGAGCGGCTAGACCTCCGCTGAGTGTTGTTGCCCGCTTCAGCGGGGCGGTCGCAGACCCTCTCAACGTCCGGAGTATCGGCCTGAGCGGCTCGGCTCTTGAACTCTCGATCGCTTGCCGCCTCGAGATCACGAGAACGCGCGGTCGTCCTCCTCGAGCCACGGGGCGACCTCATCAGAGGGTTCAGATGATTCACACTAGGCAACGCCATCCCATACGAAGCCGATCCACGGGTTGACGCGTACATCGATGCCCTTCCGACGTGGCAGCAGAAGACCTGCCGCGAGGTCAGGGAACTCGTACATGCCGCCGATCCTGACGTCGCCGAGACAATCAAGCGCACACGCCAGCCGTACTTCGTCCTCCACGGCAACATCTGCGCACTGCTGGCAGCAAAGGATCACGTCAACGTGTTCCTGTACGACGGCGGCATCGTTCCCGACCCACACGGCATCATTACTGCCGGACATGACAACAAAACGGCCCGTACCGTCGCCGTCCGGGAGGGCGAATCGATCAATGCCTCAGCATTGGGGCAGATGTTCAAGCAGATCATCGCCAACAACCGCGCTGGCGGGTGGCGGAAGTTGAAGCCACTGGGCTGACGAGTAGCGCGACCTCGGCGGTCGCGAACAGCGGAAGGGGCCTGATGAGGACCAACACCCGGGCAATCGCGGCGACCGCATTGCTGTGTCTGGTGGGATGCTCGTCGTCCTCTGGCGAGAGCGGGACCCCTGGCGAAAGCGCGACAACGAGCATCGGGCCGCAATGGCCGCTAGGCGTCGTCGCCATTGGACATTCGGGTATGACCGGGCGGAATTCGGATCCGGACCGACCGGGAGAGGACATCCGGGACGACTCCTGGGCCGCCGGCCTGTCACCCGAAGTCAATGGCGTGTACCTGCGGCTGGTGGCGGTGCGGCCCGAGAACGAGGGCCAGGTCGCGAACCGCGCGCAGGATGGCGCGCTGGTGGCGACGCTCCCGGCTCAGGCAGAGGCGGCACTCGATACTGTCCCTGAGCCCCAACTCGTGCTCATTCAGACCGTCGACAACGACATTCGCTGCGACGGGACGGACGAGGCGCACATCGACCCCGTCGGCGCGTCGGTCGGCGAGGCATTGAACCTCATCGCAGAGGCCTCGCCGATGACGCAGATCCTGGTGGTCAGCATCATCGGGCGGCCCGCAACGCTCGCGGCAGCACTGGGTGACGAACCATCCTGGGTTGCCGACCACAGCGGCACCGGGATGTGCGACCTATTCGACGCCGCCGGGCAGGCCAGCGAGGAAAACATCGCCAGGCTGACAGCCATCATCGAGAGTTACGAGGCTGAGGTGGCAAGAGTCTGTGCCACGGTGCCGCAGTGCAGTGGCGACGGTGGGGCGCTCGCCGGTCTCGTCCCCGACATCAGCGAGTATTCCGGCGACTCGGTTCACCTATCGGCCGCAGGCCACGCTCGGGTCGCCGAGACGATCTGGCCGGTCGTCGCCGAACTCCTCGAGATCTCCCTGCCATAGTCGTCCTACGGCACACTGACGGAGGCGAGCTGGTCGCCGGGTGTCGACCACCTGTTCCGAATTCATCGGCTCCAGACCAGGGCCTGACGCATTTCCCGGAGGCGGTACCAAAACCGGTCAGTCACCAGGTCGAAGAGGCCGGAGTGGCGCAGCGGGGTGCCGCCGAAGGTGCGTTTGAAGTCGGAGAAGCCCTTCCAGGCGGGGTCGGCGTCGGTGTCGTCGGGCTCGACGACGCCCCACATGTCGACGGAGCGGGCGCCATCGGTCTGAAGACCCTTGAGCATGGCGGCCATGACGGCGTGCGACCCATAGTGGTGCTTGTACTTGGGGTCGCGGAGGAGGGCGCCGTAGAGGTAGTAGGCGCGGTCGCCGACGCGGGGGAAGGCCATGGTGGCGATGGGAGTGCCGTCGACGCGGGCGATGCCGAGGTACCAGCCGCTGGCCGATGCGAACTCGGTGGCGAGGCGGCTCAGATATTCGGGCGTGCGAACGCGGAAGTCGGCGCGGTCGGCGGCTTTGGCCAGGAGGTCGTGGAGGATCGCGATTTCGGCGGGATCGGGCTCGCGGGAGATGGTGACCTGGGTGCCCTCGCGCTCGGCGCGGCGCATGAGGCGGCGGGCGTCGGCGTGCCAGGCCGCTTCGAGCTGCTCGCCGCCGTCGAGGAGGTCGACGATTCGGGTAGTCGGGGCCTGCAGGTCCGGAGCGTGGCGGAGGTTGTGCTCGGCTGCGAGCTTGGGGAGGTCGGTCCGGTCGTGTGGTTCGGCGCGTGGGTCGAGCTTGACGACAATCGCCTTCTCCTTGCGGGCGAGGGTCCTGAGACCCTGGAGGAGCCAGGCGAAGAGCTTGTCGGCATCGAGGGCTGATCGGTCCCAGACTGGGCCATGGGCGACATAGGCGACTTTGCGGCCGAAGCGGGCGGGGCGCATCAGTGCCTGGGCGACGCCACGGATGTTGCCGTGGTCCTCCAGCAGGAGCCGGATGGGCGGCTCGTCGGCCAGGGCGGTGCACTCGCCCCAGGCCCAGGCCTGAAGGAGATCGGCCTCTGGACGCGCGGCAACGAACGCGTCCCAGGCGGGGCGGTC
>DASQFY010000067.1:0-8137 GCA_035632895.1 Candidatus Dormiibacterota bacterium | reverse complement strand
TGGAGCAGCTGTACCTGCCTGCCGCTGCCGCGACCGAACCCGCCACCGCCCGCTAACGGCTCGCGGGGCGATCCGCACGCGTTGTTTGGCCATGCGCATGGCTGGCGATGCCGGAGCTTCATACGCACACCGGCAGCGTATTAAATCGGCTACGCTCCGCTGGAAGCCCCAACGCCCACGAAGACGACGTGTGAACTCCATCGGCATTGGAGATCGCGGCTCTGTTCGACGAGCTCTGTATCGTTGTGGCCAGTGGCCATCCTGATCGGTCTAATCGCGGGGCTGAGTAGGTTGCTGATCATGTGGGCTTACGAACCCGCCCGCCACGCGTGCACGTTTCGGAGTGTCCAGGCGTGATCCCGGATATCCGTTACGTCCGGCGCGACGGTGTCTCGATCGCCTATCAGATGTTCGGCTCCGGGGATGTCGATCTGCTCTGCATCCCCGGGTTTGTCTCCAACCTCGAATATCAGTGGACGTTCCAACCCACCGCGCACTTCTATCAGCGCCTCGGCTCTTTCGCGAGGGTCACGGAGGTCGATCGGCGGGGTACGGGTCTTTCCGACCGGCTTTCGCCCGACGACCTTCCCCCACTTGAAGTGCTCGTCGAAGACCTCGTCGCCGTGATGGACGATGCCGGCCTGGGGCGGGCCACGGTCTTCGGATTCCTTGACGGGTCGCTCCAGGCGATTCTGTTCGCCGCCACGTATCCGCAGCGGACGTCGGCGCTCGTGCTGTACGGCGGCACGGCCTGCGGGATCGGCAAGCCCGACTACCCGTGGCAATGGAGCAGGGAAAAGTGGGACAAGTACCTTGACCGACTCGCCAAAGGCTGGGGCACCGAGGCCTATCTCCGCGAGCTGATCAGTTGGAGCGTGCCGAGTCTCCTGAAGGACGAGGAGCTCGTCCGCCAGGCCATCTCGTTCTTCCGGTTCGCCGCCAACACGAGCACGGCAGTCGCCCTCGAGCGGCTTCTGAGCGAGACCGACGTCCGGCACGTGCTCTCCTCGATTCACGTTCCGACCTTGGTAATGCACCGCACGGACGACGCGAACGAGGACGTCGAAGGCGCACGCCAACTCGCCCGCCAGATCGACGGCGCAAGATTCGTGGAACTCCCAGGCGCGGACTCGGACCCGTATGTTGGCGACTCCGACGCGATCGTCGACGAGATCGAGGAGTTCCTGACCGGCGCTCGGCACGTTCCGGAGTTAGATCGTGTGCTGGCGACTGTCCTCTTCACCGACATCGTGGGCTCGACCGAGAAGGCCGCCGAGCTTGGCGACTCGGGCTGGCTCAGCCTTCGCGACGCTCATCACGAGCGCGTCCGCTCCCAACTGTCCGCGTTCCGCGGTCGCGAGATCGATACTGCCGGCGACGGGTTCCTCGCGACGTTCGACGGGCCGGCGCGGGCCGTTCGGTGTGCGCAGGCAATCGGCTCCTCGGTGCGGGCGCTGGGTCTCGTGATCCGTGCCGGCTGCCACACCGGCGAAATCGAGCTGATGGGGAATCGTGTGGGCGGGATCGCGGTCCATATCGGCGCTCGGGTCGCGGCGCTTGCCGAACCCGGAGAGGTGCTCGTCTCGAGCACGGTGAAGGACCTCGTTGCGGGCTCCGGCCTGTCTTTTGAGGATCGCGGGGAGCACGAGCTCAAGGGCGTCCCCGATCGCTGGCGCCTCTACTCGGTCGCCCCGGGCTGACGGCTTCAAGCATCGAGGGCCAACGCCTCGCATCCCCAGGCCGTTGCGTCAGCCGGCCAGGGGTGGGGCCGGACAGCTGGGAATCGGAACTTGGTGCTGCAGCCGGACCGAAACATGCCCTTGAATGATGACTGGAGGCCTGGCCGTCCCCGCGGCCTGTTGCGCCAGCCAGGCAAGGGGATGGACGGGCCTCCCATCAGCTCTATCGGTCTAGGGCAGGTAGTAGCGCGGGTTCTCCCAGACCCCGTGATCGTTGAACGCGAAGTGCAGGTGGCATCCGGTCGAGAAACCGGTCGAGCCCTCGTACCCGATGAGCTGACCAATCGTCACGGGCTGACCTGCATGCACGACGACGTTGTTGGTGAGGTGCCAGTACCAGGTCTGGATCCCGCCGCCGTGGTCGATCACAACGCCGTAGCCCGTGTCCCACGGCCATAACGGCCGTCCGGAGGCGACGACCACGCCGGTGCCGGAGGCCGCGATCGACGTGCCACAACCGCTCGCCATGTCGATGCCCCCATGGAAGTGCGGGTAATACGTGCCCCGATACGTGTATGGCGGCTCCATCCAGAAGTTTGTCGGGCCCCACTCCTGGGTGATGTTCGGATACGCCTCCGGCCAGGCGAATCCGCGCGGCGAGGTCCGCCCACTCCGGTTGCGCGCCTCCTCGGCGGCTCGGCGCCGAGCTTCCTCGAGCGCGGCCTGCTCCGCCACCAGTTGGTTGACGAGGTTGTTCGCTGCGGCGAACGCCGCCTCGTTGGCGGCGACCTGGGCCGCCACGTCACCCTGCGCCTCCAGCGCGGCGTTGAGCGCAGCCTCCTGCTCGGCCCGCTTCTGCTCGGCGGCCGCCTGCAGCTCCGCGGTTCGTCGCTCCAGCTCCTCCAGCTCCGCCTGGCGGTCCTTCAGCAGCTGCTCCTCCGCGGAGGCCAATTTGCGGGCCTCGCTCAGCGCCGCCCGGCCGTCTTTCAGCGTTTCCTTCTGGATCATGAGCTGCTCGCGGATGAGGCGGATCTCTGCGGCGAGCGCCTTGTCCTGCTCGGAGATGGTGAGCAGATAGCCGATCTGGCTGGTAGCGGCGTCCAGCGACTCAGACGAGAGGATGACCTCCAGCAGGCTGGTCTGGGTCCGCTCGTACGCGGAACGGACGTGCTCTTCGAGCAGCGTCTCGCGCGCACGAAGCTCGTCGTTCTGGAAGGCGATGTCGACCGCCATGGCGCGCAGCTCATCGTTCAGGGCGGCGATCTGGGCCCGCAGCTCGGCCAGGCGGGCGATGATCTCGGCGACCTGCACGCGCACCTGCTCGAGCAGGCCCACCACGCGCTGGTACTCCGCGGTCACCTGGGCGAGCTCTGCCTTGGCAAGGTCGAGCTGCCCCGCGAGCTGAGAGGAAGTCTGCTTCAGCTGCGCGAGCTTGGTGCGCTGGTCCGCCAGCTGGCGCTCGATCGCTGCCTTCTGCGCCCGCGCCTGCGCGAGCGGGTCCGCGGCCAGGGTCAGGTCACGGGGTGACGTGCTGACGATGCTTCCACCGACCGCCAGCAGGGCCACCAGCAAGACGGCCAGGTGAGATCGTCGCCTCATGCGAGGTCCTGCGCGATGTGCACTAGCCCGGTGCCCCAGCTACGTGGTCGCGACGCGATGCTACCCGGGCGGCCCGGGCGACGGAACGGGGTCGAATGTACTACACCGTCGTACCCGATGGCCAGTTTTCCACATTGGCAAGCACGAGCCCGCGGCCGAATGACCAGGTTATCCACATCGGACGTGGCACTCAGCCGCCGGGGTCGTCCTTTCCGCGTCGCGAAAAGCGGCGCACCAACGCACCGGCCACAGCTCCGCCGATGACCATCGCCCAGCCCGGCAATCCTCGCCGCTCGGTGGGCGGCGGCGGCGGATTCGAAGCGGCCAGCGCCTGCCTGGCGACCTCAATGCGCTGTGCCTTGAGGGCGGCCGCCATTTCCTCGTTATCCAGCACGTTGGCGCGCGCCACTTCGGCACCGAACAGGAGGACCAGGGACGCGAAGTACAGGAAGACGAGTAACGAGATGCCGGCGGAGATCGGTCCAAAGGCTGTGTCGTAGCGCGCGATGTCGGTGGCGTAGAAGGTGAAGCCGATGCGCAGGACGGTCCACAGCACCGCCGCCACCAGCGCTCCGGGCCAGACCTCGCGGATGGTGACCGGCCGATTCGGCACCACCCGGTAGAGCACCACGAAGGCCACGAAGATGAGCACCAGCGGGAGGACGAAGCCGATGGCGCCCAGCGCCCATTCCCCGCCGGGCACGGCCCTGGCGGCGTCGCCGGCGGCGGCCTGGATGATGCCCGTCACGATCCCGATCACGATCGACGCCACGCCCAGCACGCCGGTGATGGCCATCAGCGTCAGTCCCAGCAGCTGGTCCTGGAGAAACGGGCGCGGCTTTCCCGCGGCGAAGGCGCGGCTGATCCCCTTGTTGACTGCCGAGAAGATGCCCAGCGCGCCAAAGACCAGGAAGACGATCCCGAACAGGCTGATCCCTCCGCGCGACTTGATGATCGCGTCGATCACCGCGCCAACCGTCTCGGCGTCGATCGGCGACCCGGCCTCGATCTGCTCGATCACGAAGCGCCGAGCCTCGCCCTCGCCGACGATGTAGCTCAGCGCGACCACGCCCAGGACCAGCAGCTGGAACATGGACAGGATCCCGAAGTAGGCCATGCTGCCGGCGTTGGCTGGCGCCTCGTGCTCGATGAAGCCGACGAACGCCCGCCGGCCCACCCTCGTGAAGCGATGCCGGTTGCTCCAGGCGTCGAGATCGCGCAGCAGGCGTTTCGGTCGTTCGAGCATCGCCCGACAGGCTACCCTCATCCGATGCCGAAGGACGCATCGGTCCTGCTGGAGGTGAATGGCGAAGAGGTCACCATCAGCAATCCGTCGAAGGTCTTCTTCGAAAAGCCCGGTCTGACGAAACTGGACCTCGTGAACCACTACCTGGCAGTGGCCGATGGCGCCCTGCGCGGGGTCCGAGACCGGCCGATGGCGCTCAAGCGCTTCGTCAACGGCGCTGCCGGCGAGCCCTTCTTCCAGAAGCGAGCGCCCGCATCGGTGCCACCGTACGTACGGACGGTGGAGCTGTCGTTTCCCTCCGGTCGGACGGCCGATGAGGTGGTGGTCAGCAACGCCGCGGCCCTGGCCTGGGTGATCAACCTGGGGTGCATCGACCTCAACCCGCACCCCATCCGTGCCGACGACCTCGACCACCCCGACGAGCTGCGCGTCGACCTCGACCCCGGCCCGGGCGTGCCCTGGGCGGACGTCCGGTCGGTGGCGATGGTCGCCGGCGAGGTGCTGAAGGATCACGGGCTGACCGGCTGGCCGAAGACATCGGGCTCGCGAGGGATCCACGTCTATGCCCGGATCGAACGCCGATGGGGCTTCTCGGAGGTCCGCCGCGCCGCGCTGGCGTTGGCCCGGGAGGTGGAGCGCCGCGCGCCGGAGATCGCCTCCAGCAAGTGGTGGAAGGAGGAGCGCCACGGCGTCTTCCTCGACTACAACCAGAATGCCAAGGACCGGACCGTGGCATCCGTCTACTCGGTGCGTCCCCTGCCCAACGCCCAGGTCTCGGCGCCCCTCACCTGGGATGAGGTCCCGAACGCCGAGCTTGGGGACTTCACGCTGACCACCATGCAGGACCGATACGCCCGCCTCGGCGACGTCGGTGCCGGGATCGATGACGCGGTCGGCTCGCTCGAGGCGCTGCTGGAGCTCTCCGCCCGGCAGGAAGCCGCCGGAGAGGGCGACGCGCCGTGGCCACCGAACTACGCGAAGCAGCCCGGCGAGCCGCCGCGGGTGCAGCCGTCGCGACGCCGGATGCCGGACCCACGTGCTCCCACAGATCCAACCGCCCCACGCGGCCGCCTCGGCTCCGTGGCGCCGCCTGTGCCCTCGGCATCCCTCCGCCGCGCCGACGGCACGGTGTCTCCCACCGGCCGCCGCCGCTCGACGCAGCCGCTGGTGGTCATCAGCCAGGCGAAGTCGAAGAGGGACGCTCTCGAGGGTCTCGAGCCCTGGAAGAAGCGCCACCGCAAGGCCGCGAAGCATCTTGCCGAGGACGACGTGCTGGTCGACGGCATGCGCGGTCGCTCGAGCCTCTGGTACCGCGTCCGCGTCAACCTGCGCCACGTCCCCGAGGCTGACCGCCCGGCAGACGAGCCGCCCGACCCGGACTACGACCCCGTGACCGAGTGGGGCGGTCCGATCAGCTCCTGATCGCGCGCTCCATGCGGCGGTCGGGGATGACCCACATGACGACCACCCCGATGTAGATCGCCATGGCGATCCCCGGCGCAAACAGGGCGATCGGAATGGCGACCAGAAAGAACATCGGGGAGACCTTGCCCTTGATGTCCCGGCCGACAGCGGCCTCGAGCGACGGCGCCTGTCCGGGGGCGCGGACGAGCGCCCGGACCACTCCGTAGTAGGCGATCGCGGCGAGCAGCAGAAGCAGCCCATACGCCGCGACGGGGACCGGCGCGAACTCGCTCTCCCCAACCCATGCAGTCCCGAATGGGAAGAGCGAGAGCCAGAACAGCAGATGGAGGTTGGCCCAGAGCACCATTCCATCGACCGTCTTCGCGGTCTGCAGGAGGTGGTGGTGATTGTTCCAGTAGGTCCCGAGCAGGGCGAAGCTGAGGACGTAGCTGCCGAACGTCGGCGCGAGGGGTGTGAGGTCCTCCAGCGTGGCGCCGTCGGGCGGCCGCAGCTCGAGGACCATGATCGTGATGATGATCGCGATCACGGCATCGCTGAACGCCTCGAGTCGGCCCTTGCTCACGCCAACATGCTATGCGTGAGCCGAGCCTCCAGGCGGGCCTTCACCGCTGGCCATTCGTCGGAGAGGATCGAGAAGTAAACGGTGTCGCGCATGAACCCGTCGCGCATGCGGACGTGGCGGCGCAGGGCTCCCTCGCGCACCGCGCCCAGACGCTCGATGGCCGCCTGCGAGCGCAGGTTTCGCCCATCGGTCTTGAGTGCGACGCGGGTGGCGCCCAGTTCGTCGAATGCGTAGGTCAGCTGAAGCAGCTTCGCCTCGGTGTTGACCGCGGTCCGCTGGTGAGAGGGCGCGATCCAGGTCCAGCCGATCTCGACCCGTCCATGCTCCGGCGCGATATCTCCGAAGCGGGTGGCGCCAACCGCTCGGCCCGTCGCCGCGTCCACCGTGGCCCACGCCACGAAGTCGGAGCCCAGTGCATCGGCCAGGTAGGCGGGCCATGCATCGGCACCCGCCGACAAGTCGGTGCTCATGTAGCGAAACGTCGCCGGATCCTGGGCCGCGGCCGCCAGCAGGTCGTCGCGATGGCGCTCCTCGAGCGGCTCCAGGCGGACAAATCGACCAGCGAGCAGGATTCGCTCTGGTGGGCGCATGGACCGAGGCCGCCGCGCTAGCGCGACGGAGCGCCCTCGCCGGCCGCCACCGCCGCCTCGACCCAGCCGGGGATCTCGCGGCGCAGCGTGGCGAGCGGCAGCGACCCGTGGGCCAGTACCTCGTCGTGGAAGGCGCGCAGGTCGAATCGGTCTCCCATCTTCTCCGAGACCTCGCGCCGGGCGCGCTCGATCTCCCGCTGGCCGATCTTGTAGGCCAGGGCCTGGCCCGGCCAGATGATGTATCGGTCCACTTCGATCTCGGCGTCGACCATCGGCAGCGAGCCGCGCTCGTGCATGAAGGTGATCGCGCGCTCGCGGGTCCAGCCCATGGCATGCAGCCCCGAGTCGACGACCAGCCGCGCGGCGCGGAAGGTCTGCGCATCGAGCATGCCGATCCGTTCGGCATCGGTCAGGTACAGGCCCATCTCATCCGCCAGGCGCTCGGTGTACAGGCCCCAGCCTTCGACGTAGGCCGAACCCGCCATCTTCGCGCCCAGGGTCCGGAAGCGGGGGAGGCCTTCCAGGTCCATCTCGATCGCGATCTGGAAGTGGTGACCCGGGGTCGCCTCGTGGAAGGTGATGGCCGCGACCTTGTGCAGCTGGCGCTCGGCCGGCTGGTACGTGTTCAGGTAGTACTGCCCCGGACGCGAGCCGTCCATGGTCGGAGGCATGTAAAAGGCCGGCGCCGACTCCCGCTCGCGGTACTCCTCGACCGGTAGGACCACGCAGTTCGCCGCCGGCAGGCGGCCAAAGAAGCGGGGCGCCGTGGCGTACGCCCGGTCGGTCTGCTCGCGCGCCAGCTCGATGATGTGCGCCGGATCCGAGGTCCGGTTGGACGGGTCGGCGGCGAGGGCTTCGGCGTACGCGTGACGGTCGGCGTGACCCTGGCGCCGCGCAATCTCGTCCTTCTCGGCCTCAATCCGCTCCAGGTCCTCCAAGCCGAAGGCATGCACCTCGTCGGGGGTCGCATCAACGGTGGTCTGCATCCGGATCGCGAGCCGATAGGCGGCCGCTCCATCTGGCGTGTCACCTAGCG
>DASQFY010000066.1:0-6270 GCA_035632895.1 Candidatus Dormiibacterota bacterium | reverse complement strand
GCGACCGACGGTGATGACCTCGATCTTGAGGCTCGCTCCCTCCGCACGCTCGGCCACCCAGCGCAGGACCGATCGCACGGCGTTCGCATTCAGTGAGCCCGCCAGGCCGCGATCGGTGGTGACCACGATGAGCCCGATCCGTTGCACGGGTCGGCGCGCGAGGAGCGGATCGACCTCCTCCGTGACCACCGCGGCCAGGCGCCCCAGGACGTCGCGCAGTTGGTCCGAGTAGGGTCGCGCGGCCACGATCGCCTCCTGCGCGCGTTTCATGCGCGAGGCGGCGACCATCTCCATCGCCCGCGTGATCTGGGCGATGTTGCGGACCGATGAAATCCGTCCCCGGATCTCCTTGAGGGTGGCCATCTAGGCAGCCGGCTCCTGCTTGCCGCCCTTGGGCTTGGCGCTCTTGGGTTTGGCACGCTTGGGCTTGGCGCCAGCAGGCTTCGCATCATCGGGCGCCTCGGCCCTGGCCTCATCGGGCTTCGCGTCGTCAGCCTTGGCGTCCTCGCCCGTGGCGCCATCGGGTGCATCGGTCTTGGAGGCACCGAATCCGCCCTGGTCTTTGAACTCGGCGACCGCCTTCTTCAGCCGCTCGATGAGCTCGTCGCTCAGCGCCTTCTCCTTCGCGATGGCCGGCAGCACGTCGTCATAGGCCGATTCCAGGAAGCGATAGAAGCCGGTCTCGAACTCGCGGACGCGGCTTGTCTCGACGTCGTCGAGGTGGCCGTTGGTAACGGCCCACAGGACGGCCACCTGCTTCTCGACCGGGAGCGGTTGGAACTGCGGCTGCTTGAGGACCTCGGTCGTCTTCTCGCCGCGGTTCAGCTGGTCGCGCGTCGCCTTGTCGAGGTCCGACGCGAACTGCGCGAAGGCGGCCAGCTCGCGGTACTGTGCGAGGTCGAGACGCAGCCGCCCGGCAACCTGGCGCATTGCCTTTATCTGCGCGTTGCCGCCGACGCGGCTGACGCTGATGCCGGCGTTCACCGCCGGCCGCTGGCCCTGGTTGAAGAGGTCCGACTGCAGAAATATCTGGCCGTCCGTGATACTGATCACGTTGGTAGGGATGTAGGCGCTCACGTCGCCGGCCTGCGTCTCGATGATCGGCAGCGCGGTCAGCGAGCCACCACCCTGGCTCTTGTTGAGGCGCGCGGCGCGCTCCAGCAGCCGGCTGTGGGCGTAAAAGATGTCGCCGGGGTACGCCTCCCGTCCCGGTGGGCGCCGCATCAGCAGCGACACCTGGCGGTAGGCCCAGGCGTGCTTGGAGAGGTCGTCGTAGACGCACAACGCGTCACGACCGTTGTCCAGGAACTCCTCGCCCATCGCGACGCCGGCGTACGGCGCCAGGAACTGGAGCGGTGCCGGATCCGATGCCGCCGCGGCGACTACTATGGTGTGCTCCATCGCACCCCGCTCCTCGAGCTGAGCCACCACCTGCGCGACGGTCGACAGCTTCTGCCCGATGGCGACATAGATGCAGATGAGATCCTGGCCCTTCTGGTTGATGATGGTGTCCACCGCCACCGCGGTCTTGCCCGTCTGCCGGTCCCCGATGATCAGCTCGCGCTGGCCACGGCCGATCGGGATCATCGCGTCGATGGCCTTGATGCCGGTCTGCACCGGCGTGTCGACCGGCTGGCGCACGATGACGCCGGGCGCGATGCGCTCCACCGGGCGGGCCTTCTTGGTCTCGATCGGGCCCTTGCCGTCGATCGGCTCGCCGAGAGGGTTGACGACGCGGCCGATCAGGGCATCGCCGACGGGGACCTCCACCACCCGGCCGGTGGTCTTGACCTGGTCGCCCTCCTTCAGCCCGGTGTAATCGCCCAGGATCAGGGCGCCGACGGTCTCTTCCTCCAGGTTGAAGGCCATCCCCATCACGCCACCTGGGAACTCGAGCAGCTCTGAGGCCAACGCGCCGGACAGGCCGTGGATCTGCGCGATGCCGTCACCCACCTCGACAATCGTCCCCACGCCGGAGACGTCGGCCCCCTCGTCGAAGCCCTTGATCTCGCTGCGGATGATCGACGTGATCTCGTCGGATCGAATCGCCATGCTTTCCTCGTTCTCAGACAGCGGTCAACCGCGCCCGGAGCCGCTCGAGGCGGTTTCGAACGCTGGCGTCATAGAGCGTGTCGCCGATGCGCACGGCGATGCCGCCGATCAGCGATTCGTCGACCAACTCGTTCATCTCGACCCGCTCGCCGGTGAGCTCCGCCAGCCGCTCTGCAACTGCGGTGCGCTGCGCCTCCTCCAACGGCAGGGCGGTGCGCACCTCGGCGAGCGCGATCCCGCGCTCCTGGCGCAGCAGCTCTTCAAAGCGCGCGATCATGCGGTCGATCGCCCTGGGACGACCCCGCCGGATCATGAGCAGCACCAGGCTGAGGGCCTCGGGACTCACCCCGTCCCCGACCACCCGACGAAGCACCCGCTCCTTGTCGCTGAAGGCGACTGCGGGGTGTTCCGCCAGGCGCCGAAGCTGAGCGTTGCGCAGCGCCGCGCCCAGAGACGCCAGGTCTCGCTCCCAGGCGTCCAGAGACCCGTCGGCGCGGCCGATCTCGAACGCCGCGTCCGCGTAGCGCCGGGCCGCCGTCTCGCGTCGTGCCATCGCCTAATTGCGCGCCTTTCCGCGCGGCTTGGCCGGCGAGACCTCGGCCAGGAAGTCCTCGACCAGGCGTCGCTGGGTCGCAGCGCTCATCTCGGCGCGGACGAGCTTTCCGGCCGCTTCCAACGCCAGGTCGGCCACGTGCGTGCGCAGCTCGGCCATCGCCTTCTCCTTCTCGGCGATGATCTCCTCCCGCGCCCGGGCGGTGACCTTCTCGGCCTCGGCCCTGGCCGCGGCCACGATCTCGGCGCGCGAGTCCTCGGCGATCTTCGTGGCACGGACGATCATCGCCGCCGCCTCCTTGCGTGCCTCGTCCACCGCCGCCTCGCGCTCGGCACGCGCCAGCGCGCGGTCGCTAGCGGCGCTCTCGGCGTCCTCCAGCCCCTTGCTGATCCGACTCTGCCGCTCGTCGAGGAGCGCAAAAACCCGCTTGAACAGGAATCGGTTCAGCAGGTAGAGGAGCAGCAGGAAGTTGACGATCTGGAAGGCGAGCTTCGGCAGATCGACGCCAAATGCCTCGAAGAACGGCACGTCGCGCCCTAGCCGCCTGCGAAGATGAGGATCAGCGAGACAACCAGGCAGTAGATACCGATCGCCTCGGTGAGTGCCAGGCCCAGGATGTAGGGCACGAAGATCGCGCCCGCAGCCTCTGGGTTGCGGCCCAGCGCCTCCATCGCCTTGCTGAAGCCGATACCCAGGCCGATCCCCGGACCGATGGCGCCGATCATGGCCAGACCGGCAGCGAGATTGGAGTCCACTTGTCAGATTCCTCCTTATTTTGTCTGATGTGCGGCGGAGAAGAACCCTATGCGGGGGACGCTGCGGAATGCGTGTCTGATTCAGGGTGGTCCTCCCGCCGCTCTTGCTCAGGCTCATGACCACCGTCGTGCTCGGCGATGGCCATGGTGATGTAGGTCATCGTCAACAGGGCGAAGACTATCGCCTGCACAGCTCCAAAGAGCAGCTCGAGACCCAGGAAGATGGCTGGGACGAAGAGTGCAAAGGGCAGGACGAAGAACGTCGCCGTTGTCAGCGCCAGCATCGTGGCGATCAGCACCTCGCCAGCGAAGACGTTGCCGAAAAGCCGCATCGAGAGGCTGACGAGGCGGCTCAGCTCGCTGATGAGGTGGATCGGCAACATGAGCGGCGCCATGTAGCGGGGCTCGCCGACGAGCTCCTTCAGGTAGCCGACCGGGCCGTTTATGCGCACGCCCCACCAGACGAACACCACAAAAGTGATGATCGCGAGGCCGAGCGTGAAGTTCAGGTCCGCTGCGGCGGGCCGCACGATCGGCACGACCACCTCGTGGCCGTCCACCGTCTCCTTGAGGCCGATGGTGCCGACGCCGGGGAGCAGGCCGATCCAGTTCGCGACCAGGATCATCAGAAAGAGCCCGATCACCAGCGCGACGTAGCCGCGCCAGCGGCTGGTGGATCCCTCCACGATGCCGGCGACCCACTCGACCGGAAGCTCGAGCAGGCTTTGTAGCCGATGCGGGATGAGGGCCGACCGACGGCTGATGTACCAGGCGGCGGCCAGTAGCAGGAGCGAGGCCAGAACGGCCCCGACCATGCTGTTCGTGACCTCGAACGAGCCGACCGTGAGGAGCTTCTCCCCGCCGATCGCGACGTGGATGAGGCTGGCACCCTCCGCCGGAGGCGTGGTGATGAACAGGGCCAGCGCGCCGATCGCGGCAAGCGTGATCAGCGCGACCCACGCGAACCTGGCCACTTATCTCCTCATCGCGTCACGCGCGACGTCCCAGATCGTGTACATCGCTGCTCCGATGCCCAGCACCATGCCGATCAACGTGAAGATCGGGCTGGAACGCAGCCAGCTGTCGAGCAGCAGCCCACCTCCCAGGCCGAGAATGACCGATATTCCCAGTCGCACCCCCAGGTCGAAGGCGATTCCCCAGTTCACCGGTCGCGGCTCGGCAGCGGGATCGCCGCGCGCGTCGCGATCGGTGTCGCGGTCAGGCTCCGTCATTTGGACCGCCACCGGTGTAGCCCCTGCGCACTCCAGCGCGGATGAGGAGCCAGATACCGAGGGCCGCGACAAGGGTTCCAACCGCCACACCGGTCAACACAAACAGAGGGCTCGTGGCCAGCATTCCGTCGAGTACGAGGCCGACTACCGCGCCTCCGACTAATGGGATCACCATGATCAGGGTGACCAGACCCAGGATCTTGACGAGCCCAACAGGCGTCAGCTGTGCCATTCGGTTCGACTCAGAGCGGTCGGACGGCGCGAGTATAGCCGAGCACATCCGATCGGGCGAATCCGACTGCCCTGCTCGTCCCGCATCGCCAACAGCGATGCAACAGCGCCGTTGGGGCGATCGTGGCGTTTGACAATCGCCTGCAGGGATGAAATGGCGCGAGAAGCGGCCGATTGGCGCTGGTACATCGCCAGCGCCGATACGCCATCAGACCGGCGCGCCGACGCCCTTTAGGGTCTGCGGCAGGCCGGGCACGGGGAATCGGTCGACGATCCCGGCCACCCGCTGGCGGATGCCCTCCTGCGCAGCCTCGTCGCCGCGCGACGCGATGCCGTCCACGATCAGCGCTCCGATCTCGCGCATCTCCGGCTCACGCATCCCGCGGCTGGTCACCGCCGGGGTGCCGACCCGGATCCCGCTGCCCACCATCGGCGGGTTCGGATCGTAGGGGATGGTGTTCTTGTTGACGGTGATGCGCACCTCGCCCAGGGCGCCATCGGCCTCCTTGCCGGTCACCCCCAGCGGGCGGACGTCGACCAGCATCAGATGGTTATCGGTCCCGCCCGACACGATGCTGGCGCCGCCCTCGGCCAGGGCCGCGGCGAGCTCGCGCGCGTTGGCCACCGTCTGCACCATGTCGCGTCGGAAGTCGTCGGACATCGCCTCCTTGAAGGCGACCGCCTTGGCAGCGATGACGTGCTCCAGCGGGCCGCCCTGGATGGCCGGGAAGACAGCCTTGTCGATCGCCTTTGCGTGCTCGGTGATGCATAGGATCATGCCGCCGCGTGGCCCGCGCAGGGTCTTGTGCGTCGTCGTCGTCACCACCTGCGCATGGGGGATCGGGCTGGGATGGTTGCCCGCCGCCACGAGGCCGGCGAAGTGAGCCATATCCGTCATCAGGATGGCGCCAACCTCGTCGGCGATGGCCCGAAAGGCGGCGAAGTCCCAGTGGCGCGGATAGGCCGTCGCCCCGGTGACGATCATCTTCGGCCGGTGCTCGAGGGCGAGTGAGCGCACCTCGTCCATGTCGATCAGGTGCGTGTCGCGATCCACGTGGTAGGCGATGAAGCTGTAGTACTGCCCGGAGAAGTTCACCGGCGAGCCGTGGGTCAGGTGCCCGCCCTGGTCCAGGCTCAGGCCCATCACCGTGTCGCCGCGCTCCAGGAGCGCGTGGTAGACCGCCATGTTCGCCTGCGCGCCGGAATGCGGCTGCACGTTGGCGTGCTCGGCCCCGAACAGCTGTTTCGCACGCTCGCGCGCCAGCTCCTCCCCGCGGTCGACGACCTCGCAGCCACCGTAGTACCGGCGCCCCGGGTAGCCTTCGGCGTACTTCCCCGTCAGGATCGAGCCGGTCGCCTGCAGCACGGCCAGCGATGGGTAGCTCTCCGACGCGATCAGCTCCAGGTGCGAGCGCGTCCGTTCCTCCTCGTCGCGGACCACGGCGAA
>DASQFY010000065.1:0-6161 GCA_035632895.1 Candidatus Dormiibacterota bacterium | reverse complement strand
CGTTCGAGGTGCCGATGGTGAACGGAGTCGCCATGCGTCATCTGCTCGGGCGTGGCTTCCGGATGGAGCCGTTCCTGACCCTGCTCATGTCGAGCCGACCATTCGGCAAGTTCGACCGTTTCATCTGTTTCGCGCCGCCCTTCGTGCTGTAGCGCCGCCCGTGGCCCGGCCGCATATCGACCCCAGCGATCAACGAACGCAGGAACGGCTCGTCCGGGGTCAGGTGATTGCCGCAAGCGATCTGGCGATGCCGCAGCGGGCACGTCGGCGCCGATGCACCGCTGTGGGCGATAACGACCCCGCATCTCGCCGTGGCACCGCTTGTGCAGGCCTCGTCCCGGCATGAGCGATTTTCAGCGGGAACCGGGCGCTATCGATGATCCGGGTATGAAGGGCGGGATCGACCCTGATCTCGAGCCCTTGCCGCCGGGCGATCAGGCCGGCGACACCGGCGGTCCAGGCGAGCCTCAGGCCGCCGAGCTCGACCTGCCCGGGCCCGATGACCCGGTCGCCTGGAGCTACGTGGAGCCGGGCACCGACGTCTTCGGCCGCGACGGCCTGAAGCTGGGCACCGTGGAGGCGATGCTCGGCACGGAGATCGAGGGCATCTTTCATGGCATCGCCCTTCACCCCGCCAAGGGCGGTCCAACGCGCGTGATCCCGGCCGACCTCGTCAGCAGCCTGACGCCGTCCGAAGTCCAGGTGCAGGTCGGGACGGACGAGGTCGAGGCGCTCGAGGAGCACCGACCGATCGAGGGCTGATGCCCGCGCGGCGTACCATCACGCCCGTGACCACGCACCTCGTCGACCGGCTCTGGCCGGACCCGGCGACCGACCAGGAGCTGGACACCGCTTTCGCTGACCTTGCCCTTCCTCCGGCGCCTGCGGGACGCCCGCTGGTGGCGATCAACATGGTCACCACCATCGACGGGCGGGCACAGGTGGACGGCAAGGCGGACGCCCTCAGCTCCCGGCCCGATCGGCAGCTCATGCGCCTGTACCGGACCGCATTCGACGCCGTCGCCAGCGGCGTCGGGACGCTGCGTGCGGACGACTTCTACTCGCGCATCCCTGACGAGCTAGCCGCTCGCCGCGCCGCTTCCGGCCGGCCACCGCAGCCGACCGCGATCGTGATCGCGGGCCGCACCGCGGTACCCACCGCCCGTCGCTGGTTCACCTACGCGGAGCAGCCACGCGTGGTGGTGGTGGGGGCGGCAAGCCCGCACGCGCCGAAGGACGGCGGCCCCGCGGAGGTGCCCCTCCCGGTGGAGACCTGGGTTGCGCCCAGCGACCTGCCGGAGGTGCCCTGGCTACTGGAGCGCCTCGCGGCGGGCGGCATTCGGACGCTCCTCCTGGAGGGCGGCCCCACCACCAACGCCGCCTTCCTGGCGGCCGAGGCGATCGACGAGGTGTTCTGGACCGTGGATGCCAGCCTGGTCGCCAGCGACGCGCTGCCCATGATCGCGCCGATTCCCGGCGACTCGCCGTGGGCGGCTGCTCCGCGGCCGGGCCGGCTGGTGAGCATCCATCGGTCTGGCGACGAGCTCTTCCTGCGCTATCGGTTCGAGGGCGTCAGCCCATGACCGATCCGCCCGTCGACCTCGGGCGGCTCGGCGTCTGGAGTCACCTCGACTCGCTGTCAATCGAGCAGGCACGGGACTACGCGCGGAGGGTTGACGAGCTCGGCTTCGGGACGCTGTGGGTGCCCGAGACGGTTGGACGCGAGCCGTTCACGCTGCTCGGCCTGCTCGCCGGCGAGACGTTCGAGGTGCGGCTGGGCACGAGCATCGTCTCGATCTGGGGCCATGACGCTCAGACCGCCCGCATGGCGGCGCTCACCCTGTCCGAGGCGACCGGCGGCCGGTTTGTCCTGGGCCTGGGCGTCTCCCACCCGCACCTGGCGGAACGCCTGCGCGGTCACACCTTCGACCGTCCGCTGACGCGCATGCGCGAGTTCCTGGCGGCCTATCGGTCTGCCGTCTACAAGGGACCGATTGGCGAGGAGCCGGCTGAGCCGCCCATCCTGCTGGCGGCACTCCGCGAGCGAATGCTCGGCCTGGCGGGCAGCGAGGCGGATGGCGCCTTCCCGTACCTCGTCACTCCCGAGCGCGTCGCGTGGACGCGGGTCGTGCTCGACACCTCGGCGGGCGAGGCCGGGCGTGGACGCAGCCCGGCGCTGGCGGTGAGCATGCCGGCAGTCCTGGAGACCGACGCAGCCGCGGCGCGCTCCGCGGCGCGGGCCTACCTGGCGCCCTACCTGCGCACCCCGGCCTACCAGGCCAGCTGGACGGCGCAGGGCTTCGCCGAGGCGGATTGGGAGAAGCCGGGCACCGACCGCCTGGTGGATGCCATGGTCGCGTGGGGTGACGCTGAGGCGCTTCACGCGCGGATCGGCGAGCTGGTGGGGGCCGGTGCGGACCACGTCGCGGTCATCCCGCTTTCGCCGGACGGCGCCACCGAAAACCTTCGGGTGCTTGAGGCGTTGGCTACGGTCTAGCTCGCTTGGCCTCCCAGGTATCGCGGTCGATGGCGTAGACCAGCACCCGGTTGCCGAACAGCTCGACCTCGCCACGCGGCGTCTCGCCCAGCTTGGCGGCGACCGCGATCGACGCGGCGTTCGCCGGGGCAATGAGGCTGATCAGCCGCTCGAAGCCGATCGTCTCGAAGCCCCAGTCCATCGCCGCGCGGGCGGCCTCGGTGGCGTACCCGCGACCCCACCAGGTCTTGCCGAGCATGTAGCCGACCTCCGGCCCCGGCCACTCGATCGGGTTGATCAGGCCGATCCGTCCGATGACGTCACCGCTCCCGCGCTCCTCGACCGCCCACAGGCCGTATCCGCGCAGCGCCCAGTGGCCGATCCAACCGGCAACCGCGCGCCACGTCTCCTGCAGTGTCGGGATCTGCCGATCCCCGATGTACTGCATCACGTCGGGGTCCTGCATGATCGCGTATAGCGGCTCGACGTCGGCCTCACGCAGTGGCCGCAGCACAAGCCGCTCGGTCTCGAGTGTCGGGATCGCGACCTCCATGGCCCGAATGATGCAGCAGCCAATCGCTGGCCGGCAGGTGCTGGCGGCGCTGCGTATGATCCGCCGATGCCGCCGCTCGGTCCGGACGGGCTCGATCGCCAGCGCCGACGGGCGCTGGCGACCTACTTCGTCGCGGCCGCGCTGACGAGCATTGGGTACATCGCCTTCTTCACCGTGGCCGCCATCGCCGCTCCGGAGATTACGGGCTCGAAAGGGTCCAGCGGCCTGCCGAGCGCGGCCGCCGTCGCCGGTACGGCGGTGGCTGCTGCCCTCCTGTCCACGGTGATGGCCCGGCGCGGACGTCGAATAGGCATCGTGCTTGGCATTGGCGTCGGGGTGGCAGGGGCGGCCACCGCGGTCCTGGCCGTGCTCACCGCCTCGCTCCTGCTGTTGCTCGCCGGGTCCCTCGCCATCGGCTTCGGCAACGCGGCGATCCAGCTCTCCCGCTACGCCGCCGCCGACCTCTATCCGCCCGCCCGACGCGCCGGCGCGCTCGGGATCGTGGTGTGGGGGAGCACGATCGGAGCGGTCGTCGGCCCGAACCTGATCAGCCCAGCCGGCGTGCTCGCCGAAGGGCAGGGCATCTCGCCATTGGCCGGCGGGTTCGCGATGACGGTCATATTCGTGGTCGCTGCGCTACTCGTTTCCGCGCTTGGCCCTCGCGCGCCTCGCGAGGACGAGCCGGATCCTCACCCTGAGGCGAAGGCCGGGCGCACGCCAGCGCTTCAGATGCTCGCCGATCTCCTGCGCCAGGTTCGTGGGCGCACCGCCGTCCTGGCCATGGGCAGCGGGCAGGTGGTGATGACGTTGATCATGACAATGACGCCGCTACATCTCCACGAGGCCGGGCATGGCCTGGGGACAGTGGGGTTCGTCATCAGCGCTCACGCGCTGGGCATGTACGCCCTCGCGCCCGTCTCCGGCCGGCTCACCGATCGCCTTGGCGCCTCCACCGTCATTACCACTGGCTTCGCGGCGCTGGCCGCGGCCGGCCTCCTGGCCGCCGTCGCGCCCGCGGAGAGCGGCACGGCACTGGCGTTACCGCTCTTCCTGCTTGGCCTCGGCTGGAACCTGACCTTCGTGGCGGGCAGCTCGCTCCTGGCGTCGGGCGCCTCGCTCCCGGATCGGGCGCGCCTCCAGGGCGTGACCGATGCCCTGGTGTGGACCGCCGCGGCGCTCTCCAGCATCGCCTCCGGCTATGTGGTGGAGCTCGCCGGCTACGTCACCCTGTCGCTGCTGGGTGCCGGCGCCGCAGTCCTGCTGGCGGGGGTCATCGCCGTCGACCGCCGCACCGCACGCCCTGCCGAGGCGTAAACGACTGGAGGGTGTCGACGTCCCGACGAGAACGAAGCCGAGCCCCCGCTCTGGGCGAGGGCCCGGCTCAGTGGCGTGAAGATCAGAAGGGGATCTCTGCCCCGCAATCCGTGTCGGCACTGGGCAGGATCGGTTCGAGAGTGATGGTGACCAGGCGGCTGGTCGCACGATGGCCGAGTGTGAAGGAGGCACCAGGGATCATTGAGCCCACATCTGGCGTGGCTCCGGCAGCCTCCAGCGCATCGATGACGGCAGTGCCCTCCGTGCCGCTGACCGCGCGGCAGCGGAGCGAAGATTCGGGCTCCTGCGTGAGGTTCTCCACGACATCGCCGTAGTCGCTCAGCGGCCATGAAACGGTTGCGCTTTCGACCGGCAGGTCGTTCAGGCTGCCGCCCCACTGCTGGCTGTTGATGAGGACCCGGAACCGCTCCGGCACATACGGTCTGGCGTTCGCATCGGCCCAGGCGCTTGCGGGAAGCCACTCGTCGAGCGTTGACAGGCGGGCAGCCAGGGCGTCGAGCGCCTCGGCCTCGGGCTGTGGCTGGAAGTAGTCCTGCTCGGTATCGCCGAATAGGAACCAGGTGATGAGGGCCGTGCCGCCGCCGGGCAGGCCGACCTCGAGCGAGGGTCCCGCGCCACCGTAACCAGGCGGCTCGGCGCCCGGATTGGCGACCGGCGAGTAGTCGACGGAGGTGAGGAGCGACAGTCCTGTCGCATCGAGCTCGTCGCGGAGAAGCTGGACCCCCGCCGCCGTCAGGCGTCGCTCAACGTGAGCGCCCTGGTCGCTGGTCGTGATGATTCGACCGTCGTCCAAGACGGTCATTAGGTGGACCCGACCAGCCGTGCCGCCGCCCATGAGCCGCAGCACGAGGGCAGCGTCAGCGGCAGGCGAGGCTTCGGTGCTAGGCGAGGCTTCGGTGCTCGGCTCGGGTGTCTGCGAGGTGGATGGCTCCGGCGACCCGCCGGTGTTGTCGCGGGGCAGACCTGAAAGCTGATAGCCGATGAATGCGGCGAACGCAACCGCGGCGGCTACCGCCGCGGCGCGAAGCAATGTGGTCATGGGCGTTCCTCCAGAGAGGCGCTGCAGCCAGCCCCGCCGCTGCGACTGAGCGGCCACGCGCTCGAGTGCCGCGTCGAGCACCCGGTCGGGTGCCTGCGGCGGCGCCTCGCGGCGCAGCCAGCCCTCCAGCGTCCGGTCGAAGTCGTCCTTGCGGTTCATGCCGTATCGCCCCTCGTCATGCCGGCGCCGCGGGCATCCGCCTCCAGCGCCGCTCTGAGTGCACGTGTTGCGTGGTGGATGCGCGACTTGACGGTCCCCAGCGGGGCGCTCGTCGCGCTGGCGACCTCGGCCAACGAGAGGCCGAGGTAGTGATGCAGCACCAGCACGGTGCGATGGTCCGGCTTCAGCCGGCGGAAGCCACGCTCGAGAGCGTCGCGGTCCGCCAGCCCGGCGCTGGAATCACCGATCACTGGCGCATGGGTAGGGAGCAGGGTCATCTCTGGACGTCGGCGTCGCTGGCGCCGCCCCTCGTCGCGACAGGCGTTCACCAGCAGGCGTCGCAACCAGGCATCGAAGCGGTCCGGATCTCGCAGCGACGGCAGGTCGCGCCAGGCTCGGACGATCGTCTCCTGGGTCGCGTCGTCCGCCATGGAGTGGTCACGCAGGATGAGCATGGCCGTGGCATAGAGCCGGTCCACAACGCTGGCGGCCAGCGCCGAGAACGCTTCTCGGTCACCTCTCCTCGCCAGCTCAACCAGCTCGCGCTGCACCAATGCATCCTCCATCCGCCCGGTTCAACCGGGCTGCTCGTAGTCAAT
>DASQFY010000064.1:0-6114 GCA_035632895.1 Candidatus Dormiibacterota bacterium | reverse complement strand
TCGGTCCCGTCGGCGGTCTCCAGGTACAGCCGGGCGTGGAAGGTCCCGTCCGAGACGTGGGTGACGACGACCCGGCTGACGCTGGAGTTCAGGGCACCCAGGACGCTGACCAGCAGGTCGTGGGTGAGCGGTCGTTCGGCGGTCAACCCCTGAAGGCGCATGGCGATGGCGTTTGCCTCCGATGGACCGATCCAGATCGGCAGGTATCGGTCCCGCTCCGACTCCTTCAGGATGACCACGTGCTGGCTGGAGAGCATGTGCACCCGCACGCTCTCGACCACCATCTCGATGAGCCGAACCCGATCTAACGGCTGCTCCGCCATGGACCGATTCTAGTTGAGGCTACTCGAGGACGACGCGAACGACCGATTCCGACGTGAGGAGCACAGCGACCGGCGGGCCGTCAGCCACCGACGCCACACTCATGGCGACCACCTCATCGAGAATGCCCGCCGCTGATCCCCGGCGCGGGGCGAGCCACTGGCGCACGAACGCACCGTCGGCACGCTGGAAGGCGATGATCCGGGCGTTGGCCGCGTCGTAGACGTAGAACAGCTCACGGTCGCCGACCGTGGCACCGTCCAGCAGCCGGTAGTCGAGCTGGGGGCGGACCTCCCCGTCGGGCGGCGGATCGAGCGAGTAGTCGGCCTGCGGCTGCGGCGTCCCGAAATTGACGCGCGTCACGGTTCGAGCCTGCAGGAGCCACAGGTTGGCGTCCACGAACAGGTCGCGCGCGCCGGCCGCCGGCAGGTCCGGCTCTTCGACCAGGAACGGCTCCGGCGCGTTGGCGTAGACGACCGGCACGACGTCGCCCGGCGTCCACTTGTGCACCGCGCCGCTGGTCCCGTCGACCAGGTAGAGGTTGAAGATCTCGAGCGGCGGACGGTGCTGGAGCGCGGCGACCTGGTGGCTGTCCGCTCCCACCGCATCCAGGCCGGGCAGCCCCAACGGCCGCGGCTCCTGCTCACCGAGATCGAAGCGCCATGCCTGTCGCTGCCTGTCGATCAGCACCACGTCGGTCGCCGCGGTGGCGATCATCCACGGCGCCCCGGCGGTCCGGTCGCCGAGCGCCTGCCCGGCCCGGTACACCACCCGCAACTCGCCGTTGAGCGGGTCGACGCGGACCACGCGCCCGCGCCCGGTCTCGGCCACCCACAGGGAACCGTCGCCGGCCACCGCCATGTCCAGTGGGTCGAGGTTCTCGAAGGCGGCTGCCAGGTTGGACACGGTGCTCGCTTCGCGGATGCGGGCCACGACGTAGATGGCGTCCAGGCCGGCATCCACGCGGGAGCGCAGCGGATCGAGCGCCGTGCCCGCGACACCGGCGCCGACGGCGCGCTCCAGCGCTTCGAAGGCGCCATTCAGGAGCTCCTTGGCCGCTTCGGGGGCGCGGTCGATCAGGTCTAGCCCGTCGACTCGGGCCTCGACCTGCGAGACCAGGTCCCCCGCTTCCACGATCGCTTCGCGTGCGACCTCCGCGCGGGGAATCGCCTCGGTCGGTCGCGCCGCCGGCAGGCTGGCAACGGTCGACCCGGCGGCCAGCATGGCGGCCACCGACGCCATCCCGACCAGCCCCAGGCGCCGGCGCCGCCCCTCCTCGACGACGGCGGTCCGCAGGATCTGGCGCGGATACTCCGGCCGGCGCCTGGGCACGAAGGCGAAGAGCACGTTAAAGGCATTGAGCACGGCACGGCCGAGGGTCCGCTGGCTTGCGTCGATCGCGTCCCCCGTCCGGTTGAAGAAGCGGCCGATCGCGTCGGCCAGCGGCACGGGGCTCTGGTCGGGCAGGCCGGCCAGCGGCTCGGCCGCACGAACCGGCTCGAGCTGATGCGTGGTGGCTGTCGCCGGCAGCGCGGCGATCTCGATCACCAGGATTCCGTCCGACCCACGCCCACCCCGGATCTGGAAGAGGTGCTCGAGATGCTCGACCGCGGCGGCCGGGCGCAAGCTGGCGAGAGCCCGCTTCAGCTCGTCGACGCCAACGACATGGGCCAGGTTGCGGCTCACGAGGGCCATCCGGTCGTCCGGGGCGAGCTCACCCTGCCAGGTGTAGGGCTGGATCTCCAGCGCCTCACCAAGGGTCGCGGCCACCCGGCGTTCCCGAACCCGCGGATCCTCCTCGCGGACGGCAGGCGGCGGCGGCAGCTCGTACATGCGACCAGCGCGCAGGAGCACGGCTGCCGCGGGACCCAGCTTCGCCACGTGCGCCTCGCGGCCGCGGATGGCCATCGCGATGAGGCTCACGCCCGTGCGCTTCGGGATGCCGAGCTTGGCGCGCTGGTGGTAGAGGCGCCGGTTCGCGTTCGCCAGCGCCTTGCCGAGGGCGCCCAATACGCCCGTCGACAGGTCGTAGTAATAGTCCCGCTCGACCTGCTCGAGTGCGTCGCGGGCGGCCCGCGGAAGCGCGGCATCGCTGCCGGTCACCTGTGCGAGCAGGAAGAGGCTGCCCTTTGTTCGGGCGAGGGCGCCGATCGTCGGCTCGTGGAAGCGGACGACGTCGAGCGCGCCGGTGAGGCGGTCCTCGGGGGCCGGCATGCCGATGCGGGTGGCCAGGCGATTACTCATCGGTCATCGGCTGCGACTCGAGCGGAAATGGGCGCCGGTCGGTTGCGCTCGATTATAGGGAGCGGTCCGGCCGGCCACGACCAACCGAAATGGCCAGTCCGCGAAGCTCAATGGTCGCCCCCGGACGGCCATGCATGCGCTGGTTCACGGAGCGGGCCAGGGTATCAGCCCGGAGGGCCAGCTCCTGCGCGAGGATCGGCTCGGAGGCCTCGATTTGGGCGGTCCCGCGGCTGACTCCAACCAGGCGGCTGGAGAGGCCTTCGCGCGCCAGCCCGGCCGCGGATACGGTCTCCTGCCAAGCGAGGCGAGCCTGGGCCAGCGCCAGTGCCTCGGCGGCGCCGGGGCCCATGCAGGCCAGCAGCGCGCGCTGCACTGCCACGCCGGCCTCCTCGGCACCCGACATCTTCGTCACGCCACCCGCGGGGCCTGGCTCAGGCGCCCGTCGCCAACCTGCCAGGTCGAGACGCCGCGCCGGCGGGCGGGCGGCAAGGAGGCCAGGTCGGCCGTCGTCACCAGCACCTGGCCGCGCGCCAGGAGCAGCTCGAGCGTCCGCTCGGACCGCTCGGCGTCGAGCTCGCTGAAGACGTCGTCCAACAGCACGATCGGGGTCGGGGCCTCGCCATCGCCCAGCAGGTCGCGCTCCGCCAGCTTCATGGCCAGGATGATCGTGCGCTGCTGCCCGCGGCTGGCGTGGGCGGCCACGTCGTGCGCGCCCAGCACCACGCGTAGGTCGTCGCGCTGCGGTCCCACCAGGCTGACGCCGTTCCACAGCTCCTTCTGTCGCGCGCCGGCGATCCGTCGTCGAAAGGCAAGCTCCAGCTCCTCGGGCGACGGGAGCGGCGCCGCGCCCGGGTCGGCCGGCCGCTCGGGCCAGGCGTCCTTGAGGGTGTCCGCGTAGGTGAGGCGCACCCGATCGGCCCGCTCGTCCGGCGGTGCCACGGCGTCGTGCAGCCCGGGGATCGCGGCGTCCAGGTCGCGCACCAGCGCCAACCGCGCCGCCATGACCGCGGCGCCCACCACGACCAGCTGCTCGTCCCAGAAGCTGAGCTCGTCGGCCGTCGCGTCCTCGCGGCGGATCGCGCGCAGCAGCGCGTTTCGCTGGGCGAGGATCCGGGCCAGCTCCGTCAGGTCGCGCGCCGCTCGCCGATTGCGCTGGGCCAGGATGGCGTCCAAGAAGCGGCGCCGCTCGCCCGGCGAGCCGACCAGCAGCAGCATCTCCTCGGGGCGGAAGAGGACCGCGCGTGCCGTATCGCTGACACTGGCGGCGCGCCTTGGCAGGCCGTTCACCGTCAGGCGCTTGCGAATTTCCGCCGAGCGCGGCTCGCCGGGGAGCAGCAGCTCGATCCGCGCCGCATCGTCCGCCTCATCGGCCAGGTCGAGGCGAACGCGGGCGAAGGGACGGCCATGGCGAACGAGCTCGTGGTCTGCGCCGGCGCGGTGCGAGCGCCCGGTGATCGCAACGTGGACCGCCTCGAGCAGGTTCGTCTTGCCGGAGCCGTTCGGCCCCGCAACGATGGTCAGCCCCGGATCGGGATGCAGCTCGGCGGCCGCGTAGCTGCGGAAGTCCTCCAGGATCAGGCGCGTCAGGCGCATCCGGCACTCTCCGTCCGGCGCGACGGCGGCCTCGCCGGCGCCGGCATCGGTCTTTACGACGCCGTGCGGACCGGCATGATGACGTGGACGTAGTCGTCCTTGCCGATCCCGCGGATGACGCCCGGGGCCAGCGGCCCGGAGAGCTCGAGCGCGGCCTCGTCCGCTCCGAGGTTGGAGAGCACGTCGATCAGGTAGCGCGCGTTGAACGCGATCGTGGTGGGCTGGCCCTCCACCGATGCCTCGAGCGTGTCCGCGTTGTCGCCAATGTCTGCGGCGTGGGCCGTGATTGCCACGCCGTCGCCGGCCTCGCCACCCAGCTCGACCTTCACGATGTTGGCGCTGTCACGCGCGAAGATGCTGGCCCGCCGCGCGCCAGCCAGGAACGACTCGCGGTCCACCACCGCTCGGCTGGTGTGGCCGGAAGGGATCACCGGCTCGTAGTTCGGGAACTGCCCCTCGATCAGCCGGCTCACGAGGTCGATCCCCTCGACGTGGAAGAGCACCTGGCTCTTGTTCGGGGTCACCGTGATCTCGATCTGCTGTTCGGCGTCCGGCAGGATCCGCATCAGCTCTGCGTAGGAGCGGGCCGGCACGACAATGCTCAGCTCCGGCGCCACCGCCTTGGACGTGGTCAGGCTGCGGACTGCGATCCGGTAGTTGTCGGCCGCGGCAAGCGTCATCTGGTCGCCGGACAGCTTGGTCAGCACGCCGGTCAGGATCGGGCGGCTCTCGTCGCTGGCCGCAGCGAAGACGACCTCGCCGAGCGCGTCGCGTAGGGCCCGCGAGTCGGCGCTGGTGGCCGGCGCATCGCCGATTGCCGCGACCACCGGAAACTCGTCGGCGTCGATCCCTTTGATGCTCGACCGGCTCCCGCCGCTCGTCACCTTCAGCGTGCGGTCCTTCGGTGAGAGCTGCAGATCGATCCGCTGGTTCGGGAGCGATGCGACCAGGTCGGTCAGCAGCTTGGCCGGGACCGTGATCTCGCCCTCGTCCTCCACCTTGCCCGGCACCCAGCAGTTGATGCCGATCTCGAGGTTGGTCGCTGTCAGCTTCAGCCCGCCGTTGTCCGTCTTGAGCAGTACGTTTGCCAGCACCGGCAGCGTGGCGCGGCTGCTTACCGCACGGCTGACCACACCCAGCCCGCGCGCCAGGTTCTCCTGCATTACCGAGACGTTCATCGGGTCCTCATCCTCACACCCGGGGCACCCCGAATGGGTTCTCCACGGGTTTCTGTCGACACCACTATGAGACCAAGAGAAGAATACTTTCCGTCGTCGTCTCCCGTAGGGGTGTGGATGTTGTGGATCCGCGGCTCCGTCCGGGATTGATGGCCGTCCAGGACACGGCGGACAACCGGTCGGCTCGGGTGGACGAGGGCCTCCGCAACCTTGACCAGCGGTGGGCAGTTCGGCCCTCCCCGGTGCAGAACCGGCTGTCGCCGACTACCCCTAACCGCACCATTTCTCCACAACCAGCCGGGGATTTCCACCAGATGCGCGTGCTTATCCACAAGGCCGCATCGCCCCGGCCGCGCGGCGAGCTGCGGAGCGGCGTCACTCGGAGTAGATCATCTCCCGCACGGCGCTGATCTCACGCCGCATCTCGTCGTTCTCGGCCAGCTCACGGGCGATCTTGTCGCAGGCGTGCAGCACCGTGGAGTGGTCGCGGCCGCCGAGCTCGGCACCGATGCGCAGCAGGGAGATATCGGTCTCTTCACGGATGAGGAACATGGCGATCTGACGCGGAACCACGATCGCCCTGTCGCGCTTGCTCGAGCGCAGCTGATCCAGGTTGACCCCGTAGTAGTCCGCCACGGCGCGAACGATGCGCTGCGGCGTGATCGATCGCTTCTTGGGGTTGTACATGACGTTGGAGAGGACCGCGCTGGCCAGCTCGTTGTTGATCGGCATGCCGGACATGCTGGCGTAGGCGATGACCCGATTGAGAGCCCCCTCC
>DASQFY010000063.1:0-2372 GCA_035632895.1 Candidatus Dormiibacterota bacterium | reverse complement strand
GAACTCGCACGAGAAAGGTCCCAGCTCGTCGGGCGGCACCGGGTCGGCGGTGGGCAGCGGACTTGCGGACGGGGTGTCACTTGGCGCGGATGACCCGCTCGGCGCGGTCGCCTCGCTCGGCACGCCGGCCGACATCGACGGCGAGGTCGCTGCCTGGCATGCGGCGAGGGCCACGATCGAGGCCGCGAGTAGGATCGGGAGGCTGCGACGGTTCATCGGTCTACTTCCATGCTGCTGACATGAGTTCAGCGGCAATGACGCGAAAGGCGGGCGCAGCGTTACATGCATCGGTCAGATCCAGCACCACCCGGTGGGCGCTGGGCCGATGCGGATCCCGTCGTCGGGGAGCACCAACGTGGGAGCGCCGGGACGCTGGCAGTCGGTCAGCCACATCCGGGACCGCCAGTCGTCGGGCTCCATAGGCAGCGCGGTCAGCAGCGGGAAGAAGAAGGCGAAGAGTGCCAGCGCGGCGGCCGCGAGAGCGGCCACCGCCACGCGTCCGACGCGGCTCGGCCAGATGCGGGCCGCCAGGATGCCGAGCGCCGCGCACAGGAACGGGATCGTCGGCAGCGCGTACCACAGGAACACCTGGCTGCGCGAGCTGGAGAGGATGAGCCACGGCAGCCAGGTCGCCAGGACGGCACCGATCAGCACGGGTTCCGGTCGCCGCAGTTCCCAGCCGGACCTCGCCCAGGCGATGCCACTGCCAACCAGGGCGATGAGGCCGCCGGACCAGACGAGCGGGTTGCCCATCGCCAGGATCTCCCGATAGGCGCCACCCTCATCGATGAAGAAATAGGCGACCGGGCGCTTCAGCAGCGGCCACGACCACGGTGGCGACTCGTACGGGTGGCTCCCCTCCAGCGACGCGTGGAAGCGAAGCATCGCGAACTGGTGTTCCCAGATGTTCCGCCAGAACGTGCCCTCCTGCCAGGGCAGGCCCAGCGCGTCGCCGGGCAGGCGACCGAGGTAGGCGGCCAGATAGACGAGGACCGGCACCAGGCCGAGCAGCACCAGGCTGCGTGGCAGCTCCTCGAGAACGGTGCGGCGCAGGACCGCTCCCCATGGCCGAGGCGGTGCCTCCGGCTGGCGGGCGTCGCGGCGCCGGGCCGCCAGCTCCCAGGCGAGGATCAGCGGTATCACCGCCAGGGCGATGTACGCTCCAGACCATTTCACCGCCACCGCCGCTCCGATGCTGGCGCCGGCCAGCAGCTGCCACGGCCGACCCAGCGCCAGCCCTCTGAGCCAGCCGGGAGGGGAGCGATCCCAGACTGGCCGCCGCTCGCGGTCCCGGTCCAGCACGGCGAAGAGCACGGCCGCGACCACGAACAGCGTGACGAAGGCGTCGAGCATGGCAAGGCGAGAGTGAACGAGGTGCAGGAAGTCGCCGGCCAGGAGCGCGGCGGCCACGAATGCGCCCGCCGTTGCGGCGGGGCCTGTCACGGCGCCCCGCAGGAGCCGGCGGACCAGGAGATAGAGCAGCGCCACGGTCAAGGCCCCAGCCAGCGCGGCGGCCACGCGCCAGCCGAACGCCTCGTAGCCGAACACCTTGATCCCGGCCCCGATCATCCAGTTGCCGAGCGGCGGATGAGCGCGGCTGACCAGACCCTCGATGCCGCATTCCGCGGTCCCGATCACGTATCGGCAGGCGTTGCGGGCGTAGAAAATCTCGTCGAAGACGAACTCCACCGGCCGGCTCAATGCGACCAGGCGGACGAACGCCGCGCCGGCGGTGACGATCGCCAGCGCCATCCAATCGCGGCGCGACCAGCCCGCGTGACGGTCGATGCCTCGGTCCCTCCGCTCGCGATCCTGTGCCGGCCCCATGCTAGCCGGGGATGTTCACCCCGCGAACGCGGCTCGCTGTTCGTGTGCTAGACATGTGTTCGGCAGCGGCGCGCAGCGCCGTGCTGAGCAACGAGGGAGGTTTCTCGCATGGGTCTCAACCGCACCGTGGCGGCCGTCCTTGGCGTCGTCTACCTGGCGGCGGGGGTGGCCGGCTTCATCCTCGACAGCCCACTCTTCGGGCTGTTCGATGTCAATACGCTGCACAACATCGTCCATCTCGTCTTCGGCGCCGCCCTGCTGTACGGCCTGATGAACACCGCGCTGGCGACGAACATCAACCGCACCGTCGGCGCGATCCTGGTCGTGCTCGGGATCCTGGGCTTCGTCAGCGCGGACGGCTTCGGCCTGGTCCCGCTCGGCGGGTACGACATCTGGCTGCACCTGGGCTCCGGCATCATCCTGCTGGCGATCAGCATGATGGGCTCGAGCGAGGCCGCCGTCGCCTGATCCCGGCTGTCGCCCAAAACCGATCCGGAGCCCGGCCGTCACGCCGGGCTCCGATCATTCAGTCGGCCGTGACGCTC
>DASQFY010000062.1:0-18127 GCA_035632895.1 Candidatus Dormiibacterota bacterium | reverse complement strand
TTCACGCGGAATGACGAGGTGGAGTGGGCCTGGACGATCCTCGATCCGATCATCGAGGCCTGGTCGTCCGGGGAGGGAGGCCCGGTGCACTTCTACGCCGCCGGTACCTGGGGCCCACCGGTCGCTGACGAGCTGCTCGAGCGCGATGGACGCGCCTGGCGGAAGCCGTGAGTCGGACGAACGGGGCAGCCACCGCCGCCCAGCGTGAGATCGCGGTCCACCGCCGGCTGATGCGCTTCGGCGAGGCCGCGACCACCGTCGCACCGATCTGGTCGGAGCGCGACACCGACTGCGCCACGATCGCCGCCCATCTCGCGCAGCTGTGGACCTCGACGTCGGAGGGCGGCCCGCACGTGATTGAGAAAGGGCTCCCGCATGCGCGTGCATCGGTCCTGAACCTGATCGTCACCGTCCCCGACGCGATGGCCGCGGACCGGGTGGTCCAAACCCTGCTCGGGCTCGGCGTCCGCCACCCATCGCGGGCGATCGTCCTCGTTGCCGACCCGCTGGCCGACGGGCCGCCGCTCGACGCCGCCGTCAGCGCGCATTGCCACCCAACCACCGATTCCGGTGAGCAGGTCTGCTTCGAGGAGGTGGTCCTGACCGTGCGTGGCGAGGCGGCCGAGCACCTGAACGGCATCGTCGCCCCGCTCGTGATCCACGACTTGCCGACGTACGTCTGGTGGCCCGGCGACCCGCCGTTCCACGACCCGGTGTTCGACCAGCTGGTCGACGTGGCCGATCGTCTCGTCGTCGACCCGAGCGACTTCAGCGACCTGCTGCTCGGGCTGCGCCGCCTGACCGGCCTGCGCCGTCGGAGTGGCATCGGCGACCTGTCCTGGAAACGGCTCGGATGGTGGCAGGAGCTGACCGCGCAGTTCTTTGATGCGCCGCGTTTCCGTCGCTACCTTCCCAACCTGAACCGGCTCTCGATCCGCTACGCCCTGCCGGGGAGTGGCGCCACCGTGCCGCCGGACCCGACCGACCCCGAAGCGGGCGTTGCGTCGCCGATCGCCCAGGCAATCCTGTATGCCGCGTGGATCGCCGTGCGGCTGAGCTGGCGTCGATATGCAACGGGGGAGCCGCTCACGGACGGACACCTGCGGCTCACCCTGGAGGGCCGCCACGAGATGGTCGACCTGATGATCGAGGGCGTACAGACCGATGCCGTTCCCGCCGGCGAGCTGGTCGCGGTCCGCTTGCGCGCATACGGCGAGACCGGTTCGGCGGAGTTCATCATCGATCGCAGCGGGGACGAGGCGACGGTCGCCTCGAATGCGGACGGCATGACCGCCCAGCTACGGCGCGTCCGCATGGAGCTGCCCACCGAGTCGGAGCTGCTGGCCAGCAGCCTGGGCACCGATCGTGACGACGCCGTCTATGAAGCCGCGCTGCGCGCCGCCGCCGTCCTCCTGTCGGCGGCCCGCGCCGCCGGAGCTGCGGTGAGGTGAGCCGTCGCTTCCTTGTGTTCCCCGACACTCCGAGCGTCGCCGAGGCCGCCGCCGACCGGCTGATCGCCGCCGGGCGCAACGCCATCCGCCGCCGCGGACGCTTCATGCTGGCGCTCACGGGCGGCTCCACGCCACTGGCCGTCTGCCCGCTGTTGGTCGTCCCGCCGCGCGTTCGGCAGCTCGACTGGTCGCGAGTGGAGTTTTTCTTCGGCGATGAGCGCGCCGTGCCGCCCGACCACCCGGATTCCAACTACCGAAGCCAGCGGGTCGCCCTGATTGACCACCTTCCAGGCCTGCGGGCAGGGCAGGTCCACCGCATGCCGGCCGAGGCGGCCGACCTGGACGCTGCCGCGCGAGCCCACGAGGAGGAACTGCGAACCACCTTCGGGCTCAGCGGGGACCAGCCACCGAACTTCGACCTCATCTGGCTCGGAATGGGGCCTGATGGGCACACCGCCTCCCTATTCCCCGGCTCGACCGGCCTCGACGAGCAGGACCGATGGGTGGTCGCCAACTGGGCGCCGGGTCCCGCCGCCTGGCGCATGACGCTCACCTTTCCGGTGCTGAACGCGGCGCGCGAGGCGATGTTCGTGGTGCTCGGCGCGGACAAGGCCCCGGCGCTGCGCGCCATCCGTTCAGGGCAGAGCGATCTGCCCGCCGGCCGGGTCACCGCGCGGCGGACGCTCTGGATCATGGATGCCGCAGCCGCCGGCGAGGCGTTGGCCGCCTGATGGTCCTGCTGTGGTTGGGGGGCGCCGCCGTGGCGGCGGTCGGCGCCTACCTCGTCGGCTGGCCGGCCTGGGTCGGCTACCGATCGCGCGCCGCGCAAGACCTGAACGCGGAGCGCTACCTCGCCTGGCGTGGCCGCGCGCCCCGCGGCGGCGCGCGCTCGACGAGCGAGCGAATGACGGCCGCGGAGCGCATGCGCCTGTGGATCGCCGCGGCGCTGGCGCTCGTCGCTCTCTTCTGCATGGTCGGCTTCTTCACCTTCTCGTGACCGATGCGCGTTGAGCTCCTCTACTGGGATGCCGACCCCGAATACATGACCGCCCGCCAGCGGCTGGTGGAGGTTCTGACCGAGGACGCCTTCGAGACCCCGATCCAGATGATCAGTGTCAACTCCGCTGCAGACGCCGAGCTGCTCGCGTTCCCGGGCTCGCCTACGATCCGGATGGACGGGGCCGACATCTATCCCGCCGGTGCCGCCCCGCCCGCGCTGCGACTGCGTACCTACCCGCCCGACGAGGACCTGGATGGTCCGCCGAGCCAGCCGGTACCCGGCAAGCGGCTCATTCGCCGCGCCGTCGAACGGGCACGTGGGTGGGGTCACGGCCGGCACGCCTGACCCGTCAGACGCGGAATCTGCAGGGCGGTCCGCATCGGGGTAGACTCGGGGGAAGTCATGGTGGCCGACCAGTGAGCGCCAGCAAACGCCCAAGTACATCCAGCCTGCGCCGCTTCATCACCTCGCGTCCATACGTCACCGTCGCGGAGCTGCGCCGACGCTTCGGCCTGGATGACCCTGACGGGATCGGCCACGTTGAGCGCAATGGCAGTCATGCGTGGATCGGCCTGCCGGAACGCGAGGCCGCCAAGATCCAGGACCTCTGGCAGCGCGACGAGGTTGGCCTCGAGTTCTCCGTCGAGGTCCAGGCCCCCGTCGTGGTTGGCGTCTACCCCATGCGCATCGCCCGCTATATCGCCGACGGTGCGGCGAATGGAGTAAGCGCGCACGGCGCCGGGCGGGCGAATGGGCACCTCCACGGACATCGAGCGGTCGATCTCAACCCGGCGCAGCGATCGAACGGTGCCGAACCCCCACACCAGACGCCAGCCGAGCGTCCGACGAATGGCGCCCAGTCATTGGGGCCGCCGCGGTCCTCGCCAGCCGCGACCCCGCCGCCTGCACCGGGTTCGCGTAGTCCCGAGTGACGCTCGTCATCCTCGCGCGCGACCTCCTGTTCGCGAGCCGTCTTGCTGGAGCTGCCGGGCCGGAGGCCCGCGTTCAACGCATCGACTCGCCGGAGCAGCTGCCGGACCCGGCGTCGCTCGATCTGCTCCTCGTGGACTGGGCGGAGCGGGAAGTCGATTGGGGAGAACGCCTTCGGCATTGGCGCGGGGGCGCGTCTGAGGATCGATGGCCGCGCATCGTGCTGTACGGGCCGCACTCGGACCTGCCGGCGCATCGAGCGGCGAAAGAGAGCGGGCTTGGTCCGATGCTGGCGCGCTCCGCCGTCCTGCGACGCGTCGGCGATCTGATTGGCTCCAATGTTGCTGGAAGGCAACGGTGATCGGCTCAGGAGGCTAGTCTTCAGCAGCGGGAGTCCGTACCTTAGGGGGACTTTCGTTCTGGGGGTGGTCTGGCCGGCCGACGACGTGCCGGAGCTTTCGTCAAAAGCTTAGTGGGGGCGAGCACTCGTGACCGATTCAGAGGGTGGCGACAGAACACAGCCCGGCACATCGCGCGGTGGCGCCTGGGTAGTCCTTCCAACATACAACGAGCGTGAGAATCTGCCCGCGATGGTGCCCGCCATCCGGTCAGCGCTGCCGGACGCGCATCTCCTCATCGTCGACGATGGCTCGCCCGACGGGACGGGTGAGATCGCCGATGTGATGGCGCTCGACGACGCCCAGATTCACGTCCTTCATCGGGCCGGCAAGGAAGGGCTGGGAGCCGCCTACCGTGCCGGGTTCCGCGAAGTGCTTTCCCATCCGGACGCAACGGTCGTCGTCCAGATGGACTGCGACTTCAGCCACAACCCCGCCGATCTGCCGCGGCTCATGGCGGAGATCGACGCAGGAGCTGGCCTCGTCCTCGGCAGTCGATACGTCCGCGGCGGGAGCACCCCGGATTGGGGCCTCCGCCGACGCATCATCAGTCGCTTCGGGAGCTTGTACGCGCGAACCGTGCTCAACCTCCCATACCGAGATCTGACCGGGGGCTACAAGGCCTGGCGACGCGAGGTGCTCGGGACGCTCGATCTCGACAGCCTGTACGCCAACGGGTACGGGTTCCAGATCGAGATGACATGGCGCGCGCGACTGGCGGGCGCGACAATCAGGGAGATTCCGATCATCTTCCGAGATCGCGTCCTCGGAACGTCGAAGATGAGCGGTGCCATCATTGTGGAAGCGTTGCTGATGGTGCTCCGGCTGCGCTTCAGCCGCCGTACGCCATCCACGCGCACCGCCGGCGCCGGCCCCGGGTAATGACCGGCCTATCCCGCCCTGCGGGTCGCTTCCAACTGGTGGAGCTGGCAGACCGCCGCACCGTCGACGACCTCCGTCCCCGACTGTGAGTAGGTCCGATAACTCCATGCCTCGGCTGGCGCACCGCACACGGCACACGGCAGGTCCGAGAGTTCGGGGGCACCAGAGCTCCGACGCAGGAATTGGCGAAGAGAGCGCGTCGCGGACCCCCAACGGGCCTCAGGCAATCGCTTGATCATGGCGCTGATCCTACCCATCGCCCCTTATGCCCCGGTTAACGGGCCGTTACCGGTCGGTAATGTCACCCGAGACGTTGCATGGCGTCAACAGCATGACGTCGAAAGTCGGTCGCGACAATTGACCGCACAGGTACCTTCGTACTACTCTGCACGCAGCCGGAAGTCCGCCCTTCTGACAGCCGGTCAACGGTGCCCTTATCCAGGCTTGATCTTTTTTCGACAATTGATCTCCGGCTTCCCTCTAAGGGCTGAGGGAGGCCCAAATCGTGTCACCCAGGTGCCAACCTGGCTGATGACACGTTCTTGGGGGTGAACTTAAGTTGGCGACATCATCGTTCAGCCTACCCCGCCGACGGCAGGCCTACGTAGTTCGATTCGGTGCGGTCGGCCTCACCGGCATCGTCGTCAACCAGCTTGCCCTCGCACTCTTCACCGAGGTCTTCGGGGTCGTCTACCTCATCTCCGCGGTGCTGGCGACCCAGGCTTCGACGGTCTCGAACTTCCTCGGGACCGAGTACTGGGCGTTCTCCGGCCGCGAGCGGCATCGTTCGCTGAGTACGCGCTTCCTGTCGTTCCTGGCGCTGAACAACGCGACCCTGCTTCTCCGGATCCCGCTGCTGGCCCTGTTCGCCGAGGTGTTCGGCATCAACTACCTCGTAGCGAACTTCGCGACGCTGATCATCACCTTTGGCGTGCGATTCCTCTTCGCGGAAGGATGGATCTGGTCGGTGACCTCCGCCGCCTCGCTGCCCATCGACCCTGAGTTCGACGAGTCGGAACGCCGAGAGCCGCCGCAACTCGTCTCGGTCGGCCCGGGGCCGGCTCCCAAGTACAGCTACGACGTCGCCGGGATCCTGCGTCTCGACTCCGAAGTCGAGCTGCGCGAGCTGGCCTACTTCAGGACGGCAGCACACAGGATCCACGCTCGCAGCGAGCCGGACATCAAGATCCGCATCGGTCGGGTTGGATCGCTTCCCGGCCGGCGCATCCGTTTCGTGCAGGATGCCGCGCGGCTCAGCTACTTCGAGCAGCTCGGCATGGCGGGCGCCAACTTCCGCGTCACCATGGGCGAGCCCATCCTGATCGAAGTGGCGCCGCTGCTGGCCAGGTCTCCACATGTCCTGTACACGAACGTGGTCGAGGCGCTGCTGCGCTTCCTGCTCGTTTCGCGGGGCTACGTGCTGCTGCACTCCGCCTGCGTCATGGCCGACGGCAAGGCGGCCATCCTCTCGGCCCAGACCGACACGGGCAAGACCAGCACCGTGATTCAGCTGGTGCGTGACCATGGCTTCGACTTCCTGAGCGACGACATGACGATCATCTCGCCCGACGGCCGTGCCATCTGCTACCCGAAGCCGATGACCCTCAGCTACCACACCATGTCGTCGATCAAGGGCGGGACCCTGCGCCGGCGGGAACGAGCCGCGCTGGCCGTCCAGAGCAGGCTGCATTCGAAGTCGGGCCGCTCGGTTGGCCATTTCCTCGGTTCCTTGAACATTCCGATCGTGTCGATCAACTCGGTCGTCCAGATTCTCGTGCCGCCGCCGAAGTACCGGATCGACGCCCTCATGGCGTGCCGGATCGCGGCGGAGGCGCCGATCGGTCATGTCTTCCTCATGGAGCGAGGAGAGTCGCTGCACGAGCAGGTCACGCCTGAAGGCGCCATCCGGCAGCTGATCGAGAACACCGACGACGCGTATGGCTTCCCGCCGTTCGCCACCTTCTCGCCGCATATCACCATTGGCGGCGAGGATTACCACGCGCTCCGCCGCAAGGAAGAGGACCTGCTTCTGCAGGCACTCAAGAACGCGAGCGTGCACCGCGTCCGGGTTCCGGGCCACGGCTGGGCCGAGCTGCTCCCGGACCTGATGCGCGCACCTGTCGCCAGCACCAGCAACGGAACGCACCCCACGATCCCCCTCGTCCCGGTCGTCGTCGAGAGCCTGGAGCTCGTCGAAGAGGACGTCACCGTCCGCGAAACGGGCTGATCCCGTGAGCCTCGCGGGGCGCCGCGTGCGGTCACGCGAGCCATCGGGCGCCTTGCCCACGATCCTGCGCGAACCTCTAAAGTGGCGCGACGTGCGCGTACGCGAGCTCGTCCGGGCGGAGTGGGCACCGATGGTCGGAGTCCTGGTGCTCGGCGCCGTCGTCCGCGTCTGGGCCATAAACAGTCTCGGCTTCAACACGGACGAGGCGGTCTACGCCGGCCAGGCCGCGGCCATCGCCCAGGACCCGGAACTGAAGGACATCTTCCCGATCTTCCGGGCGCACCCGTTGCTATTCCAGTTCTTCCTCGCGTTGCTGTTCTCCTTCGGAACGATTGATCTGCTCGGACGCCTCGCCGGCGTCGCGGTCGGGCTCGCGACGGTCTTCCTCGCGTACAAGCTTGGCGAGCTCCTCTACGGCCGCCGCACCGGATTGGTGGCGGCGTTGCTCCTGGCCCTGATGCCGTACCACGTGATCGTCACCCGCCAGGTCCTGCTCGATGGCCCGATGGCGCTCTTCGCCACGCTGACGCTCTACCTGCTCGCTCGCTTTGCGCAAACGCAGGCCCCGGTGTGGCTGTACGCCGCCGGGGCGGGCATGGGACTGACGTTCCTGTCGAAGGAGACCGGCATCATTCTGCTGAGCGGGATCTATGGCTTCCTGGCGCTCTCCCCGGAGATCAAGGTCCGCATCCGCGACCTCGCCATCGCCATGGCCTCGATGGCCATCGTGATCGCGCCGTTCCCGCTCTCGCTGATGCTGGCCGGTGGGCGCGGCTCGCAGACCACTGGCGAGTACCTCGTCTGGCAGCTCTTCCGCCGGCCCAACCACGAGTTCACGTTCTACCCAACCGTCGTCCCGCCCGCCCTTGGTCTGCTCGTGATCGGCGCGGCAGTGCTGGGCCTCGTCTTCGTCTGGCGTCAGCAGACGTGGCGCGAGAAGCTCTTGATTTCTTGGATCCTGGTGCCCACCCTGTTCTTCCAGATCTGGCCGGTCAAGGGCTTCCAGTACCTCATCGCAGTGGCGCCGCCGCTGGCCATCCTGGCGGCTCAGGCCATCAGCAGGTTCAATCCACAGATCGTCCGGGGCTTTGGCTGGGAGATGGATACGCCCTGGATGCGTCCGCTTCTCACCCTCATCGTGGCGCTGAGCCTTGCGATCCCCACCATCGGCGTGATCCAGCCATCGTCCTCCTCCCAGTTCCTGGCGGGAACCGGGGGCGTGCCCGGCGGACGGGAAGCGGGACGCTGGATCGAGGCGAACACGCCTGAGGGGTCACGCCTGCTGACGATCGGGCCCTCGATGGCGAATATCCTGCAGTTCTACGGGCATCGGCGCGCGTATGGCCTGGCGGTTAGCCCGAACCCGCTGCATCGCAATCCATCGTATGAGCCGCTCGACAACCCAGACCTCCTGATTCGCAACAACGAGCTCCAGTACGTGGTCTGGGACAGCTTCTCGGCCGCGCGCTCGTCGTTCTTCTCGGACGGTGTCATGCGCTACGTGAACCGATACCACGGGCGGGCGGTCCATACCGAGACGGTGGTGGTTTCGACCCCGTCCGGCGACGTCAACAAGCCAGTGATCATCGTCTACGAGGTGCGCCCGTGAAGGCGCTCGCACGAGTCCTCCTGCTCTTGGTCGCATATGCGGCACTGATCGGCGTGTGGGCGCCGCCCGTGCTCGCCGACGACGAAGCCGACACCGCCACAGCGACGCCGATCAAGCACCTGATCACGCTGATGCAGGAGAACCACTCGTTCGACAACTACTTCGGCACCTATCCAGGCGCCGATGGCGTGCCCCCTGGGACATGCATGCCGGTCGACCCGACGCAGCCGGGCGGTGCCTGCATCGAGCCGTTCCCGATCGGGGACGCGCCTGTCGTCGACCTCGGTCACAGTAGCCCGATCCACGAGGCGCAATTCCGGGAGGGCGCGATGGATGGGTTCGTGTATGCGCACCGCGGCAGCGGCAACGACGGCAGCCTGGCGATGGGCTACTACGACGACAACGACCTCCCGTACTACTGGAACGTCGCCGATAACTACGTCCTGTTCGATAAGTTCTTCAGCTCCGCCGCGGGCGGGAGCGTGTGGAACCACATGTACTGGGTTGCCGGCGCGCCGGGGAACCAGGTCGAGGACGCCATCCCACCGGACGGGTTCGGCGACACGCCCACGATCTTCGATCGGCTTGAGGAATCCGGCGTCACCTGGAAGTTCTACGTGCAGAATTACGATCCTGAGATCACGTTCCGCACTCGCGGCGGCCGCGGCGATCGAGGCTCGCAGGTCGTCTGGGTACCGCTCCTGGCCTATGACCGTTACATCGACGATCCGGAGCTCTTCTCGCACATCGTCGACATTTCCGAGTACTACCGCGACCTCGAGCAGGGTACCCTGCCGGCCGTCTCGTACATCGTCCCGTCAGGGGCGAGCGAACACCCGCCCGGGAGCATCCAGGCCGGGCAGCGATTCGTGCGCACCCTGATCACCTCCCTGATGCGAAGCGAGGCGTGGGAGTCATCGGCATTCATCTGGACATACGACGACTGGGGCGGCTGGTACGACCACGTCCCGCCGCCGGTGGTCGACGACTTCGGCTATGGCTTCCGCGTCCCGGCGCTGCTGGTCAGCGCCTACGCCAAGCGCGGCTACATCGACAGCACCGTCCACGATTACACCTCGATCATGCACCTGATCGAGCAGAACTGGGGGGTCGCGCCGGTCGCCGATCGCGACGCCAACGCGAACAGCATGATCGACGCTTTCGATTTCAGCCAGCCCGCTCGCGCTCCGATCCTGCTCGACACTGAACGAGGAGCGACGGCGCGTCCCGAGCCGAATCGCCTGGTGATCTACGCCGCGTACGCCATCGCGGCCCTCCTGGCGGCCGCGCTCATCGGGAGGGCGACCGGTCATCTGCAGCGCACCATCGGCGCGCTGCGGCGGCGTTGGGAGGCACGGCGGGCATGATGCGCACGCGAATCCTGCGCCTGGGCGCAGCCGTCCTGCTTGGGGCCGCCATGTTCTCGGTCGTGCCGGGTCGCGCGGTTGCAGCGACATCGACGCAGATCATCGTGCCGGCGCGGACGGAAGTGGTGGCCGGGGAGTACGGCGAGGTGCTCGCAACGCTGCAGACGGCGAGCGGCGCCTCGATTCCCGATGAGCGGCTGCTCATGACACTGCTCGACAACGTCCTGCAGCGACGAACCAATACCACGGGGTCGACGTCCTTCCGAATCCGGAACGATCTGGCTCCCGGCACGTATCCGATGTCGTTCCGCTTCCCGGGCACGAGCGTGTACACGGCCTCCCAGGCGGAGGCGACCCTCGTCGTCACGCAGCCCACGGTCGACGTGCAGACCATGCCTCCCCTCGAAGGCGTGCTATTCGTGCTCGGCGACGAGAGGGCTGAGTCCGATGTCGGTGGCCTGGCTCGGATTCCGTACACGCCGCCCCGACCCCTCGAGCTGCCGACGCCGGGCGACCTGGAGCTCAGCGACCGCGTCGTGGCGCGCTTCGATCGCTGGTTTGGCTCACCGGCCAGCGACCAGACCGCGACCTACTCGCTCTTCTACCGGATCCAGTTGAGCTTCACCGACCTGGCCGGGAGCCCCGTGGATCGGTCGCTGGTGACCGGCATCACGATCAAGAACAGCGTCGGCGAACGCTTCGAGCTCACCAACGAGCGAGAGATGTGGGTCCAGGGTTCCCGGGTCGTGCCTCTCAGTGGCGGGTTCGAGTCCAAGGACATCTATTACACCGTCGAGAGCGTCACGGTGAACGGCGCCAACGTCGTCAACCGCTCGCAGCAGAAGTTCATCCCGCGCGAGGTGGTGGACTGGAGCATCCACCTGCTCTTCTACAGCGCTGAGGTGAAGGTCCACGACGCGCTGCTCCGCTTCTCGACCGGATCGGCGATCCGGCTCGAGTACCCGGATGGCCATGTCGTCGAGCTGCCGCTCGTGGACGGTCAGCTCAGTCTCCCATCGCTGCCGCGGGGGAACTACACGATCTCGGTCGTGGGCCCGGGGCTCACGATTCCGCGCCCCCTGGCGGTGACGCGCGACCAGGAGGTGGTGCTGGAGCTCATCAGCTGGCTCGACATCAGCCTGGTGGCAATTGGGGTGCTCGTCGGGATGGCAGCCCTGCTCCTGCTCGGACGTCCAATCCTCAGGCGACACCTCGGTCGCTGGAGGGAGCCGGGATTCGCACTGAAGCGGATCAGGCAGGGGGTGCTGATCGGCCTGCTGATCGGCATCGTACTCGTGCTCGGCCCGCCCATGGTCCAGAGCTACCTGTCGATCTTCGCGGCACGTCCAGGCACCGAAGCCCAAGCCTCCGGTCCTGCGGCGACCGTGGCGGCGCCGTCAACGCCAACCTCCTCGGCCAGCGTGCCGCAGGCTCGCGCCGTCCGCCCGACCTCTTACGAGGTTCAGCCCGGCGACACGCTTCGAGCCATCGCCGCGCGGTTCTATGACGATGAGACGGCGTGGTCGCGGATCTATGCCGCGAATCGCAGTGCGATCCAGGATCCGGACGCCCTCGAGGTCGGAACGAGGCTCACGCTCCCGTGAGCATCTGGTGGGCGCGTATGGGCGCCCTTCTTGTTGTGCTGGTTGCGCTCGCCGCGCCCCTTCCGGCTGCGGCGATTGAGGCCGGATCGGCGACCGATGAGCCGCCCGTCCTGGCGTACTACTACATCTGGTTCGACGAAGCGTCCTGGGACCGCGCCAAGACCGACTATCCGCTCCTGGGCCGCTACTCCAGCGACGACCGGGAGGTGATGGAGCTGCACGTCCGCTGGGCGAAGGAGGCCGGCATCGAGGGCTTCATCGTGAGCTGGAAGAGCACCGAAAAGCTGGACCGCCGGCTGGCGCAGCTTCGGGACGTGGCCGCCGAGCAGGACTTCAGGCTGGCGATCATCTACCAGGGCCTCGACTTCGACCGGAACGCGCTTCCTGTCAGCCGCATCGCCGCCGATCTCGATTACTTCGTGCAGACGTACGCGGGCGATCCGGTGTTCAACATCCTTGGTGCGCCCATGGTCATCTGGTCTGGAACCTGGGAGTTCACGCCCGATGAGGTCGCGTCGGTTACGGCGCTGTACCGATCGGAGCTGCTGATCCTCGCCTCGGAAAAGAACGTACAAGGCTACGAGCGACTGGCGCGATGGGTGGACGGCGACGCCTACTACTGGTCCTCGGTCGACCCGAGCACCTACCCGGACTACCAGGGCAAGCTCGACGCGATGTCGGCAGCGGTGCATGCGCGGGACGGTCTCTGGATCGCCCCTGCCGCCGTCGCGTTCGATGCTCGCCTCGTCGGCGGTACGCGGATCGTCGAGCGGGGTAGCGGCGAGAACCTCCGGACGCAGATGAATGCTGCGACCCGGTCATCTGCTGACGCGATCGGCCTGATCAGTTGGAACGAATTCAGCGAGAACTCGCACATCGAGCCGAGCGTGAACTACGGCGATGCGTCGCTGGCGGTGCTGGCCGATATTCGTGACGCGCGACCCCCCGACGTCGGCGACCTATCCGGCCCGCTGCCCGAGCCCGGCAGCGACCCCGCAGCGGCGAGCGTCGAGCTAGAGAAGGTCATCGCGCTCGGGTTCCTCGCGGGGATCTTCTTCCTTGGCGTCGTGGCGATCGCCCTACGGCGACGTGCCGAGCTTCAGGTTCGAGGGGAATGAGGTTGCGCGCCCCGGCGCATGGGGGCCTCGGTCGACTCGGCCTCCTGCTTATCCTGGTCGCGAGCCTCGGAACCTGGTCGACCCCCGCCCGTGGCGCCGGCGAGTGCCTGACCCAGGAGCCCGAAGGCCGGGCCTACCGCGTGATCCTCTGCATCGAACAGCCAGCCAGCGGCGCGTCCCTCACCGGCATGGTACCGGCGAGTGCGACGGTAACCGTCGAGGGCGCGCAGCTCGGCGTGCGCAGCCTCGTGTTCTACCTCGACGACGCCTACCTCCTGACCGATTTCGAGGAGCCGTTCGAATTCGTCATCCCGTCCGAGCGGTTCGTCGACGGGCCGCACACGCTGGCCTTCGAAGCCTTCCTTCGGGATGATCTCCTGACCGAGCGGGCGTCGGTGGCGGTCACCTTCAGCAATGGCACCATCACCCCGCCGCTGAACACCAACCGTTTCGAGCCCCGCGCGCCGGCGCCCGTACCCGGCAAGCCCTACGTGGTCGCCGCGGTCGGTGACGGCGCCGGTGGCGAAGCCACGGCGACCCGCGTGACGGACCTGATCAAGTCCTGGGATCCGTCGATGATGCTCTACCTGGGTGACGTCTATGAGAAGGGCACGCCGACGGAGTTCCTCAATTGGTACGGCACGGAGAGCGTGGGCTACGGGCAGTTTCGCGCCATCACCAACCCCACCATCGGCGACCACGAGTTCGTGGACGACAAGGCGCCGGGGTACTTCGACTATTGGGACAACGTCCCCTTCTACTACAGCTTCGACGCCGCGGGCTGGCACTTCGTCAGCCTTGACGCGACCGGGCATTCGGCCAGCGCCGCCAGCGATGGGGCGCAATACCAGTGGTTGGAGGCCGACCTGCGAGCACACGCCGGCGAGTGCACCCTGGCCTTCTTCCACCGGCCCGTCTTCAGCATTGGCCCGCACCGATCTTCTTCTTCTTCTTCTTCTTTTTCGATGCGTCCGATCTGGTCGCTCCTGAGAGCCCATTCGGTGGCCCTGGTGCTCACCGGGAACGATCATGACTACCAGCGCTGGCAGCCGCTCGACGGCGAAGGCAATCCCGACCCGGACGGTGTGATCGAGATGGTGGTTGGCACGGGCGGGCATGGCATCAGAGGATTCGCCGGGAGCGACCCGAGGATGGTTGCCGGGTCGGATAGCCCCGACCAGGCCTACGGAGCGCTTCGGTTGCAGCTCGGACCACGCGGCGCCGCGTTCGCCTTCCAGAACATCGCGCAGACGGTGCTCGACGAAGGTGCCTTTGCATGCCCCGGAACCGCGCCGGACGCCGCGCCCCCGTCTGCGCCCGGGGACCTGGCCGCCAGCGTGTCAAGCCCGACGCGCGCCGCGTTGAGCTGGACGGCCGCCACAGACGACGCCCTCGTGACGACCTACGTCATCGAGCGGGACGGGACCGAGATCGGCCGGACCGACAGCATGACGACCGGGTTCGAGGATCGAACGCTTCAGCCGCAGGGGACGTACGCATACTCGGTGCGTGCGGTGGACATCGCGGGGAACCTATCGGACCCCGATAACGCGACCGTTACCACGCCCGCGCTTGCAACCGTGCGGCCGATCGCATTCCCCAGCATTAGCAGCGCGCCCGAGGACGTTGCCGCTGGCGACGGCCCGCCTGCATGGCTCCTTGTAGTCGGGGGCGGGGCGCTGATCGCGGCGTTCGTCGTCTTCCTTCGGCCACGCCGAGCTATCGGCTAGGGGCTGAACACCTGTGGGAGTTGGCCCCGATTCCCGAGAAGACTTTCGCGGACAGCGGTAGCGCGTCTTGCCTTTAGGGCTCCCGGCCGTCATGGGACACGTGTTGGTACGTCCGCCGTACGTATCTCCTAGGGGCAGGCTGGGAGATATTCGTCTCTCGCTCCACGGGCGCCGGGCCCATACCCTGCCAGGGCGCGCCCGACGTCGCCTATCGACGTGTGCGACCAACCCGCACCGAGATCCCCCATGCGCCAGAAAGCCCTTCCACTGTCGCTACGCGCCATGCCCCGAGCCACCGCCGAGCCCGGGACAGGGCGCCACCGCCCGCCAGGCCGACGAATTCGCGACCTCGTCGCGACCGCCATCATCATCCTGCTGGTGCCGGCCATCGTCGTGCCGGAGCTGGACGTGCACGCCGGCACCCCCACGCTCGCCATCGCTCCGGCGGAGGTCCCTGCAGGGTCGCTGGTCACCATCACCGGGCGAGGCTTTGTCGCGCAGACGCCACTCAGCCTCGTGCTCGACGCGGACGCCGAGCTCTCCGCCGTCCGTGCTGACCAATCCGGCGGTTTCGGGATCCGCGTCGCGCTGCCCGCGAATATTGCAGTCGGCCAGCATCGAGTTGAAGCCATGCCGATCCTGACTGGCTTGTCATTGAACCCGCAAGCGCGGCGAGTCGCGGTGGCCCTCGCATCGGTGACGCTGGTGGTGATCGCCGCCTCGTTGTCGACATCGGCACCGCCCGCGGCCCCCGCGCCAACCTCAAAGGCCACGTCAGGGGGGTCTCTCGGTTCGAGCCCTGCGGCCAGCCCGACGGCCTCTCCCTCGCCAGGTGGCACATCGACAGGGCCGGCCACTCCGACGCCGGTGACCCCGACACCGGTGACCCCGAAGCCCACGACTGCGCCGCCTCCGCCGCCAACGAGCTCGCAGCCGTCGTTGCCGGTGCGCGCCGCTTTCTACTACCCGTGGTTCCCCGAGGCGTGGAAGCAGCAGGGGATGGACCCGTTCACGAAGTACCACCCGTCACTGGGCTTCTACGACTCCGGAGCCGGAGCCACGATCCGCAAGCACATCAGCGCGATGCAGTACGGCGGTATCGAGGTCGGTATCTCATCGTGGTGGGGCGTCGGGACTCGGTCGGACAGTCGCGTACCGGCCATCCTGGCGAACACCGCCGGCAGCAGCTTCCGCTGGACGCTCTACTACGAGCAGGAGTCGCAGGGTGATCCGACGGTCGCCCAGATCGCGAGCGACCTGCGGTACATCCGCGACCGATACGCCTCCGACCCGAGCTTCTTCCGAGTCGGTGGCCGATTCGTGGTGTTCGTCTACACCGATGGCGGTGACGCGTGTGCCATGGCCACTCGGTGGAGCCAGGCGAACGCCGGCATCAACGCCTACCTCGTCCTGAAGGTCTTCTCCGGCTTCAAGACCTGCGGGACGCAGCCGGCTGGCTGGCACCAGTACGCGCCGGCCCAGGCCGCCGACGGACAGGCCGGTTTCAGCTACGCCATCAGCCCTGCCTTCGACAAGGCGAACGAAGCCGCTCCTCGGCTTGCACGCGACCTCGCTCGATGGGCAAAGAACGTGCGCGACATGATCGCCAGCGGCGCGCCCTTCCAGCTGGTCACCACCTTCAACGAGTGGGGCGAGGGGACGTCCGTGGAGAGCGCGACCGAATGGGCGACCGCCAGCGGACACGGCGCCTATCTCGACGTGCTCCATCGCAACGGAAACTGACGAGGCGCTTGCTGGCCTCGCTCGCAGAGGCGCATAGGCTCAGGTCGGCTTCTCGTTCGAGGGCCTCCGCTGTCGTCTCGCCTGGACGTGCGCGATGCGCCAAAGTGCGGCTACAACGAGTGCCGCCAACAGGAACAGCGCGAGCGGCACGCCGGCGTTCGCCGGCCCAGCCGGGCCGAAGGGCGGGGCTGTCTGCCGTGGGGTGAGCGGATCGACGAGGAACATGCCGCCTGACGGCACGGCCAGGAACACGCGCGTTTCGCGACCCCTGGCGCAGAGGTAGTACGCGAAATACTCGCCGGGAGACGTCTCGGGGATGGTGAACGTCGCGCTTGCCGTACTGCCGCTCGCCGTCGTCACGTCGCGCACGATCAAGGACACGCCCTCGTCCTCGGTCGGCGGCTCCGCAACGACGTTCATCTCCAATCCGAAGAGATCGTCCGGACCCCAATCGTCGCCGCAATCGAAGCCGATTCCGCGCACCTGCTCGAACGGGGCGGCGTGCGCCGGCTCGAACCGCACCGGTCGTTCGCCGAGGTAAGGGGCGCTGCCCGGGGGGGACGCCTGTACGAGTACCGCGCCGGTGACTGCAAGCACCAGCAGTCCAGCCAGATTCGTGTTCCGCCGAGGTCGTCGTCTGGCAATATCGGGCACGAGTCCAAGTCTCCGACCCTAGGATGAATTCATGGGCTTTCGCAGGACGAAGGTGCTACGCCGTTGCGTGCGCGCAGCGGTCAGGCTGGAGCGACGACGGATGCGCCCCCCGCTATCCGAGGCCCCTCCCCATGCGTTACAAGTCGCTTTGGCATGCGTTGCGTTCGCCACGTCCGGAGCACTCGATGCAGCGTAGGGCATCAACCCCGCCGCAGCGAGCGCTGGTCGGATGGCTCGCCGCACTCATCATAATCGGCCTGCTGCCGGCCCTCCTGCTTCCGCTCCTCATGGCGGAGGCAGCCACCGAACCGGCTGCGCTCATCCTCGACCCGGTGACGGGGCCGGCGGGAAGCACGATCACCGTGTCGGGTGCGAACTTCGCACCGGGAGTGCATGGCCAGCTGCGACTTGGTCGCGACACCGGTGGGATGCCACGATTCGACGCCGACATGTCCGGGCGGTTCAGCCTATCGCTGACGATTCCCGAGACTGCGCCGCCCGGTGCGCACGGGCTTCAGGCGACGACCGCTTCGCACGGCCAACAGGGCTCGTCGACCGTATCGGTCTTTGCCTCGGCGACCTTCACCGTCGAAGCCGGCCCGACCGCCGTGGGACCAACACCGACACCAACGGCCACGACCTCGAATCCGACACCCACGCCCGAAACAGCGCGCGTGCCCACCCCGGCGCCGACCCCGATGCCAACGCCAACGCCAACGCCCCCGCCCCCGCCGCCCCCCACGCCGAAGCCGAAGCCCAAGCCGACCACGGCGCCCACTCCGCCACCGACCACGGGCTCGGCAACGCTGGTTGGCGCTGGCGACATCGCATCCTGCTCGTCATCCGGCGATGAGGCCACGGCCGCGCTCCTCGACCAGATCCCTGGCACGGTCTTCACGACCGGGGACAACGTCTACGACGATGGAACCGCCGCCGAGTTCCGCGATTGCTACGGGCCGAGCTGGGGCCGGCACAAGGCACGTACCCGGCCGGCTGCGGGCAATCATGAGTGGATCACCGGCAACGCCCAGGGATATCGCGACTACTTCGGGTTCAACAACACGACCTACTACTCGTACAACCTGGGCTCGTGGCATGTGGTGGTCCTCGATTCGGACTGCTCGCAGGTGGGTGGCTGCGCATCCGGCTCGCCGCAATACACGTGGCTGGCAGGTGACCTGACGGCCAATGCCCGGGCCTGCACCGTGGCCATGTGGCATCACCCACGCTTCAGCTCGGGTGAGCACGGCAACTTTCCATCGATGCAACCGATCTGGCAGCTGCTCTACGATCGCAACGCGGACCTGGTGCTGAATGGCCATGACCACACGTACGAACGCTTTGCGCCGCAGACGGCGACGGGAGCACGTGACGACGCGCGCGGGCTCCGCGAGTTCGTCGTCGGGACCGGTGG
>DASQFY010000061.1:0-3812 GCA_035632895.1 Candidatus Dormiibacterota bacterium | reverse complement strand
AAGCGTGGCAAGGCCGGCGGCGGCGCAGACGGGATTACCGGCGAAGGTCGAGCCGTGCGCCCCGGGCGGCCAGGTCCAGACGGACTCGCGCGCGATGAACGCACCGATCGGCATCCCGGAGGCGAGCCCCTTGGCGGTGGTCACGATGTCCGGTTCCACGTCGTAGTGCTGCAGGGCCCACCAGGCGCCGGTGCGGCCCATGCCGGACTGGATCTCGTCGGCGATCAGCAGGATCCCGTGCTCGTCGCAGATCTCGCGCAGGCCCTGTAGGAAGAGGGGCGGAGCCGGGAAGTAGCCACCCTCGCCCTGGACCGGCTCGACGACGATGGCCGCCACGTCGCTTGGCGCGATCAGCCGGCCGAGGATCGCTTCGCGCAGGACCTGGAGCTCCGCCGTGCCGTCGCCACCGGAGCCCTCCCGCCAGGCGCGAACGCGAGGGAACGGGGCGTGATAGACCATCGGCAACAGTGGCCCGAAGCCGGCGCGCTGCTTGAGCTTGGAGCTGGTGAGGGAGAGCGCCCCGAGGGTGCGGCCGTGGAAGCCGCCCTCGAAGGCAATGATCCCGGGCCGATGGGTGTGGTAGCGCGCCAGCTTGATGGCGCCCTCGATCGCCTCGGTGCCCGAGTTGGTGAGGAAGACGCGCGCTCGCTCCTCGAATGGAGCGATGGCCGCCAGCCGCTCGCTGAACTCCACGTAGCGCGGCTCGTAGAAGTCCGTCGCCGCGATGTGGATCAGCCGCTCGGCCTGCTTGCTGATGGCGCCCACCACGCTCGGGTGGGCGTGTCCGGTGCTGGCCACCGCGATGCCGGCCGCGAAGTCGAGGAAGCGATTGCCGTCGACGTCGGTCACGGTGCAGCCGCTTGCCGACTCGGCCACCAGCGGGTAGGCGCGCGTCAGGCTGGGGCTGGCGACTGCCTCGTCACGGGCGATCAGCGCACGCGCCTTGGGGCCCGGCAGCTCGGTGATGATGTGCGGCGCCGATTCGCGGGCAGCCGCGGCGGAGGAAGAGGTCTCGATCGACATCGGTACCAACAACTCCGAAGCGGAGCGGCGCGTCCTGCCCGCGCCCCTGGCTAGATGGACCCGTATCCTATCAGCCCGATCGCGCTCGAACGGGCCGCGCGACCGCCGCCGCCTCGCCGATCAGTCCCGGACCCCGGTACACGAGCCCGGTCCAGAGCTGCACCAGGTCTGCGCCGGCATCCAGCGCCGTCGCCACGTCCTCCGCCGAGGTGAGCCCGCCGGAGGCCACAATCGCGAGCCTTTCGCCGGCCAGCTGCCGCGCACGCACCACGAGCGGCATGGTCCGCGCGAGGAGCGGGCGACCGGAGAGCCCACCCCGTTCCCCGGCACCCGGCGAACGCATCCGCTCGCGCGCGAGGGTGGTATTCGCCAGGATCAGGCCGGCGGCCGGGGACTCGGCCAGTGCCGTGACCAGCTGATCGAATGCCGCGGGGGCCAGGTCAGGCGCAAGCTTGACGAGCAGAGCCGGCCGGTAGCCGATGCGTTCGCTTGCTCCGGCGAGCGCCTCGAGCAGCGCGACCAGACGCTGCGGGTCCTGCAGGTGGCGGCGCAGGCCTGGCGTGTTCGGCGAGCTGACGTTGATCGCCAGGTAGTCCGCAACCGGCGCGACCAGTCGATGGGCCGCGAGGTAGTCGCCGACGGCGTCCTTATCGGAGGTGGTCCGTCCCCGCCCGACGTTCACCCCCACCACGACACCGGTCGGGAGGTGGCGACGGGCCAGCATGACGTTGCGCGCGACGGCCGCCGCCCCGGCGTTGTTGAAGCCCATCCGGTTGATGAGTGCCTCATCCTGCCGCAGCCGGAAGAGGCGCGGCCGAGGGTTGCCCGGCTGGGGTTCGGGCGTCACGGTGCCGACCTCGACGAAGCCCAGTCCCAGCGCTGCCCAGCCGCGGAGCGCCAGGGCGTCCTTGTCGAAGCCGGCGCCGAGGCCGACCCGATTGCGGAAGCGGAGGCCCAGCAGCTCGACCGGCTGTGGACGACGCCGCTCGACGCCGCTCATCGCCGCCAGCAGCGCGCGCCCGATCGGATTGCTCCCTGCGACGCGCAGCCCCTGCAGCGTCAGGCGATGGATGCGCTCGGGCTCGAACCAGAAGAGAAGCGGTCGCACCGTGCCATAGGCGACGGAGCGCCAGCCGCTCACTCGTCGTGGGCGCGGGGGAAGGCCATCTCGCCGGGCCGCAGGGCCGGCAGGGGCTCGCCGTCGGCATCGGTCTCGACACCTGACGGCGACATCAGCTCGTTCCAGACCTCCGTACCCGCGGCGGGCGGGTCGTCCAGCTCTTTGATCGCCACGATCCCCTCGAAGCGAATCATGCCCGTCTCACCGGCATCGGTCTCGAACTCGTCCTCGTACTCTTCCGCGATCTCGATCGCACGCCCGAGGGCCGCCTCCTCGTCCTCGCCGTCGACCAGCACGACCCGGTCCTCGACCATGGCGGCCGCGGATGCATCCCCGACCAGGTAGCTGTAGCGGAGTTGGACGCTGAACCACCCGCTCGAGTCGACGACCGGCTGGAGCTCGTCGAGCCCGCTCAGGCCGCTGAGCGGCGCCACCGGCCCCCGGCCGTTGCGGGTCGTCCCTCGCTCTGTCACAGCACCGGGGGCTCCTCGCCCACCACCGTCTGCGACTGCTCGCGCAGGAACTGCTGGACGTAGTACGGACCCAGGCCGCTCTTTCCGGATGATCCGGAGCCCTTCCAGCCGCCGAAGCTCTGGATCCCGGGCCACGCGCCGGTCGTGGCGCCCGCCCGCCGGTTGACGTAGACCACCCCGGCCTGGATCGCGTCCAGGAAGCGCCCGATCTCCGACTCGTCCCCGCTGAAGATGCCGGCAGTCAGGCCGTAGGGGGTCGCGTTCGAGAGCTCCAGCGCCTCGTCGAGCGAGTCGACCTCACCGATCACCAGTAGCGGGACGAACAGCTCGTCCCGGAAGAGCCGGTGGTTGACCGGCAATCCGGTCACGATGGTGGGGGTCGGGAAATAGCCGCGTTCGGTCCCCGCATCGCGCAGCACCTCGCCGCCAATCTCCAGCGTTCCGCCGTCGCGCCGGGCATCGGCGACCGCGTCCGTGAACTTGCGCAGGGCGCGCTCGTTGATCAGCGGACCCATCCACGTTTCGCGTTCGGTCGGGTCGCCCACCTTGATGGCACGGGTGCGCTCAACGAGCTTGTCGACGAACTCGTGCGCGACCGGTCGCTCGACGTAGACGCGGCTGTTGGCGCTGCACTTCTGGCCATCGAAGCCGAAGGCGGAGCGCATCACTCCCTCCGCCGCCTCGTCCAGGTTCGCGGAGGCGGTGACGATGGCCGGGTTCTTGCCGCCCATCTCGGTGATGATCGGCCGCGGGTACTCCTTGGTGAAGCCGTTGTACAGCTTCATCCCGACTTCGTAGCTGCCGGTGAAGACGAGCCCGTCGATGCCGTGGTTCTCCTCCAGCTCGGCCCCCACCGTCTCGCCCGGTCCCGTGACCAGGTTGAGGACTCCCGCCGGCACGCCGGCATCGCGCAGCGCCTCGCCGAACTTGTACGCCATCAGCGGCGCGTCCGACGAGGGCTTGAGGACCACAGTGTTGCCGGCGATCAGGGCGCCGGCTGCCGGGCCGCCGGCGAGTGCCATCGGGAAGTTGAACGGGCTGATGACAGCCCATACGCCGTGCGGCTTCAGGATCGAGCGGGTGCGCTCGGTCGGCGAGAGGGAGCCCATCGGCTTCACGAAGCCGTCGTTGCGCTCCATCTCGTCGCCGTAATAACGGAGCAGGTCGGCCGTCTCCTCGACGTCGCCCAGAGCCTC
>DASQFY010000060.1:0-2054 GCA_035632895.1 Candidatus Dormiibacterota bacterium | reverse complement strand
TAATCAACATGGCATAGTCAACATCGGCCCCGAACGCGCCTTCCACGGTGGTGTTGCCCCCGTTTAACCGGACACCTCGGCGGGTTGGTGGGCGCGTCTGAACTCGCGGGGCGAGCGCATCCTGAGCCCTGAATGGGGATGGTTGTCGTTGTACAACAAGACGAGAGAACGCCCACGGTACGGGCGTGCTTGGGGAGCGCAGGGTTCTCTACCCTTGGCATCCATGGTTTGGTCGGATCATTTGCGTCGACGAGGTGATTGGGCGGTCGACCGGTGACGTGTTCAGGTGCAGCGCGGCGGAGGATGGTCGCGTTGCCGAAGTCCCGGCCTGGATGTTCGATCCCGCGGTCTGCATCGCGGTGCGCCTCGTAGTTGACCCTCGGGTCGATCTGGGCGCCCTCGTCGCGCTGCGGGCTCTGCTCTCCGAGACGATTCAAACGCAGCCGTCCCCCGCCAGCGATCCCTTGCCGTCGACAGCGGCGGTTCTGCACGCGGACATGAAGCCTCGTGACCAGAATCGGGGAGGACACCATGGGACGCAGCCGCTCACATCGACACACCTACAGCAGAAGTCGGCAGCTGGATCTGTTCGATCCCGATCCAGAGGTGAACGCGGCGACGGTTCCGGTCTGGATGGCCCTGCCGGAAGCGACGCGGAGCGTGCTGACCGATCTGATGACGCATCTGCTGATCGGCCACGGCGACGGCGTGCATGCAACCGGAGCAACGGAGGCCGCGGATGATCGCTGAGAAGATCGGGCCGCGGCACCTGGATCGCAAGGCGGTGCTCTACGTGCGGCAATCCTCGGCCCATCAGGTCCAGCACAACCGCGAGAGCCAGGCGCTGCAATACGCCATGCGCGAGCGGCTCACGCAGCTCGGCTGGTCGCAGGTCGAGATCATAGACGACGACCTCGGCCGCTCGGCCGCCGGCGGAGTCGTGCGGGCGGGCTTCGAGCGCATGGTGGCGGAGGTCTGCCTCGGCAAGGTCGGTGCCGTGGCCGCGCGGGAGGTCTCGCGCTTCGCCCGCAACAGCCGCGACTGGCAGCAGCTCGTCGAGATGTGCCGGGTCGTCGACACGGTCCTCATCGACCAGGAGGCCGTCTATGCGCCGCGTCAGGGCAACGACCGCCTGCTCCTGGGACTGAAGGGCAGCCTCAACGAATACGAACTCGATCTGCTGCGCCAGCGCTCGCTGGCCGCGCGATACGAGAAGGCACGGCGCGGCGAACTGGTCGTCGCGGCGCCGATCGGTTTCATCAAGGTCGGCGACCGGCTCGAGAAGGATCCCGACCGCCGGGTGCAGGAGGCGATCGGGCTGGTCTTCGACAAGGTGGCGGAGCTTGGCAGCGCCCGTCAGGCGCTTTTGTGGTTCCTGGAGCACGGGCTCGAGCTGCCGACCAGACGCAACGGCGGCGACGTTGTCTGGCGCCGCCCATGCTACGCCAGCATCCATCGGATCATCACCAACCCGGCCTATGGCGGCGCCTATGCCTATGGCCGGACGGGGGTGGCGGCGCAGTACGCCGGCTCCGGCGCGAAGCTCGGCATGCGACGCAAGTCCCGCGAGGAATGGCTGAGCTTGAAGCCCGGCGCGCACGAAGGGTATGTGGACTGGGAACGGGCCGAGGCGATCCGCACAATGGTGAGCAGCAACGTGCCGACGAGCCGGCATCACGGCGCGCCTAAACACGGCGACGCCCTGCTGGCCGGACTCGTCCGCTGCCGGCGCTGTGGCCGGAAGCTGACGCTCCGCTATACCGGCGCTAAGCACGACATCCCGCGATATGCCTGTCACCGCGGGTTGCTCGACAATGGCGAGCCGCGCTGCATCGCGTTTGGCGGCCTGCGTGTCGACGACGCCATCGAGGCGGCGCTTCTCGCCGTGGTGCAGCCCGGCGCGGTCGCCGCCGCGGCCGAGGCCGAGACGCAGGCGTCCGCCCGACGCGACCAGGCGCGCGACGCGATGCTCCGCGATCTCGAGGCGGCCCGATATGCCGCCGACCGCGCCTTCCGCCAGTACGATGCCGCGGACCCCGAGAATCGCCTGGTCG
>DASQFY010000059.1:0-4877 GCA_035632895.1 Candidatus Dormiibacterota bacterium | reverse complement strand
GACCGCGGGCCGCCTCTGGCCGACCTATGGCTGCTACCAGATCCCCGACGCGCCGAAGGGCCAATGCCTGTTCGACTGGAATCGCGCCGGCTTCGGCCCACTCAACATGATCGACGCCTTCGCCAAGAGCTCCGACACGTTCTTCTACCAGATGGCCGTGGCGCTCGGCGTCGATCGACTGGGAACATGGGCCAATCACCTCGGCTTCGGCGAGCGGAGCGGGATCCGGCTTCCCGGCGAGGCGACGGGGATCATCGCCAGCCGCGAATGGGCCCGGTCGCAGGGTCGCGAGGACGTCTTCACCGGCGAGCTGGCGCAGGCCGGCATCGGGCAGAACGTCATCGCCGTCACGCCGCTCCAGCTGCTGAACGCGTACGCGGCGCTCGCCAACGGGGGAACCCTGATGCGGCCGATGGTGGTCCGGGGCGAGACCGATGCCGAAGGAAACCTGGTGAAGGCGTACGCGCCCGAGGCGATCCGCGAGCTGCCGGCGGATACCGCCAACCTGCAGACCATGCGCATCGGCGCCCGCACCGTGATCACCTCCGGCCACGCATACAACATCAGCGACCTGAAGCTTCCCGGCGCGCTCTCCGGCAAGACTGGAACGGCCGAGTTCGGCACCCCGACCGCTGAGGGAACGCTGCCATTCCACTCGTGGTTCCTCGCCTACCTGCCGTCAGCCGCGGGGGCGACCGATGCCGACCTGGCGGTGCTCACCTTCTCGTACTCCGCGATCGTCCCGGGAAACGTCTCGCTCGAGGTGGTCAAGTACTTCCTGCAGGAGTGGTACGAGCTCGACCAGGATCTGCGGCTCCACCCGCGTGACTTCTCGCTGGTGGCGGCCAACTGACGATGGGCGCCGCTGCCGTCACCGCCACGCTCGTCGACAACGTTCGCGGACGGCGCTGGCGTGCATTCGACCTGCAGCTGTTCCTCTATCTCCTGTTGCTGATCGCCTTCGGCCTGGTGATGGGCTACTCGGCCAGCTACTCGGATACCACCCAGGGAGGGGGGCTCTCGCAATCGGTCAGGACCCTGATCTGGACGGTCATCGGCCTGATGATCTTCTTCGTTGCTGCCAGCGTCGACTATCACTGGCTGCAGACACTCACGGCACCCATCTACCTCGTCGTGCTCGGGCTGCTGACGCTCACGCTGGCCATCGGGACCACGTTGTTCGGCGCCCAGCTGTCGATCACGGTTGCGGGCCTCGACTTCCAGTTCAGCGAGGTGGGCAAGGTGCTGATGATCGTGGTGCTGGCCAGCTACCTGTCCGGTCGGCGCGAGAAGATTGGCCGGCTGTCGACGATCATCGGGGCGGGCGTGCTGATGGCGATCCCGACCGCCCTGGTCATCCTCCAGCCGGACCTCGGCACGGCGCTCGTATTCGTCGGCATCCTCATCGGGATGCTCTTCCTGAGCGGCGCCAGCATCGGCTGGATGGGGCTGTTTGCCGGAGCCGTCGTGGCGGCGGCGCCGATCGTGGTGCAGTCACTGCAGGAATACCAGCGCCAACGGCTCTTCTGCTTCCTTGACCCGTACGCCGATCCGCAGGACGCCTGCTACCAGCTGGTCCAGGCGCTGAACGCGGTCGGCTCCGGCGGCCTCTTCGGCCAGGGCCTGACCGCCGGCCGCCAGAACCAGCTCGGCTTCCTGCCGGTCCAGTCGACCGACTTCATCTTCACGGTCGTTGCCGAGGAGCTCGGCTTCGTGGGCGGGGCCATCCTGCTCGGCCTCTTCGCGCTGCTCATCTGGCGGATCCTGGTGATCGGGTGGGGAGCGCGCGACTCGCTGGGAGGGATGGTGGCGGTGGGCCTGGCCAGCCTGCTCCTGTGCCAGATCATGGTGAACATCGGGATGGTGCTGGGGATCATGCCGGTGACCGGCATCCCGTTGCCGTTCATCACCTACGGTGGCTCGTCCATGATCTCGCTGCTGTTCGGGATGGGGATCCTCGAATCGGTCCGGATGCAATCACGCAAACCCACGTTCTGACCTTCTGACGAGACCGATGTCTCAGCGGCGGCGCGCGAGTATCGCCCACGGCGATCCAGTAGCACCGATGGGACGGCCCAGGTGCTGCTGGATCGCTCCTGGCAATGAGACGACGCGGGAACGGGTGTTTCCGCGCCACTAGATCGCGGGCGGCGATAACCACGCCCGACGGCTCTACTTGGCGGCGCGCTCCGCCTCCGGAGGTGCGGGCGCAGCGGGCTCGATGGGTGCCGGCGGAGGTTCAGGCTCCGCGCGCTTTCCACCGTGCAGCGCCAGCTCGAGCGCCGTGGAGGGCGACTGGTCGTGCAGGCGCTGGAAGGTGTAGCGGTACAGATCACGACCGGCGGCCACCGTGGGTGCTGCCAGGATGGCCCCGCCGATCCCGAACAGCGCCCCACCCACGATGAGCGCCACGATCAGGACGGCAGGGTGGAGGTCCACGGCATCGCCCAGCACCTTGGGGACGAGCAGGTTGTTCTCGAGCTGCTGGATCCCGACGTACAGCACGATGGCCGCGATTGCCGCGGCGGGGCTGATCGACAGGCCGATCAAGATGGCCGGAATTGCAGCCACGATGGGGCCGATGATCGGCAGGAACTCCAGCACGCCGGCAATCAGCGCCAGGACGAGCGTGAACTCGCCGAACTCGCTGAAGCCGATGAAGGTGAGGATCGTGAGACCGATCACTGTCGCCGCGAAGACCGCGACGCCGAGCAGCAGCTGACCGCGGACCCATCGGCCTCCGACCCGGGCCAGGATGGTGAGGATGTTCGACCCATCGTCGCGCCACCGCTCGGGCAGCGCGCCGGTCATCGCCGGCTGGAAGCGCTCGCGGTCCTTCAGCACGAAGAAGAGCCAGACCGGGATGACGATGAGGCCGAGGATGAAGGCGGCGATGCGCAGGACGGCGGACACCGCGGGTCCGAGAATCGCGCGGACCGCCTCGGCGAACGCGGACTCGGCGTTGCGGATCGACTCGTCGAGCATCTCGCGCAGTTCCGCCGGAAGCGGGAGCGAGCGATACCACTCCAGCAGGTCGTTCTGAATGCCCGAGAGCGACGCGCCGAGCTCCGGCAGGTGCGTGATGAAGTCGCGTGTCTGCCGCGCAATTGGCGGGATGGCGAAGGCGATCAGGGCCCACCCGAGCGCCACCACGCCCGCGTAGGAGATGAGGACGCCTGCCCAGCGGGGGACACCGCGCCGCTGGAGGAGGGTGACGATCGGGTCCAGCAGGAAGGCGAGCGCGAGCGCGATGAAGAACGCCGGCAGCGCGCCCCGAGCGGTCCACAGCAGCCAGGCGACGAGCACGCCGACCGCCAGAACGAACAGTCCAAGCCGGTGCCGACGGACCGCCGCGAGGAGCTCAGCCATGGGCTTCACGGTACCATCACCCTCAGCCATGACCGATCGTCCGAGTGACCAGCAACCCCGCCAGCGCTGGCAGATCCTCTTCGCGCGCCGCGATCCGGCGCTGCGCATGCGTCAGGCCGAGCTGCTCGGCGAGTTCGAGCGCGCGTTCCGTGAAGCGGGCCTGCCGCTCTCGCAGTCGAACGCGACGCGACCGCGGCCCCGGCTGAAGTTCGCGGCCAACCTGCCACTCGGCGTGGAGCTCCGCGGCGAGGTGCTGGAGGTCTATTTCGACGAGCTGGTGCCAATTGGCAGGATCCAGGCCGCGGCCGAGCTTCTGCCGGAGGGCCTGGAGGTCGTCGACGCCCGAGAGGTGTGGCATGGCTTCCCTTCGGCGGCCTCGCAGCTGCGGGGCGCCGAGTACGAGATCGATGTTCGCGCGAGGGGCGGAGCCGAGCTCACGAGCGACGGGCTGCGGGGCGCGGTGGTGCGCCTTCTCGGCGCACCGAAGCTCGTGGGCAAGCGGCGCCGCGGCGAGAGCGAGCGGCGGGCCGACGCGGGCCAGCGCGACCTGCGACCGTTCGTCGAGGATGTCGAGGTGCTGGAGGTGAACGAGGAGGAGCGGCGCGGTCGATTGCGCATGGTCCTGCGCCTCGACCCCAGCGGTGCCGGCCGACCGGAAGACGTGGTGACCGCGCTCGACCTGCCGCTGGTGCCCGGGCCTGCGGTCCGGACCCGGCTCCTCTTCGTTGACACCCCCCCGATCGCCCGGTAAACTCCCCGTCCCGCGCCCGTCTCCGTTGGCCTGCTTCGCGCTGCGCCGACGATGCGGACGCAAGACTCGTTAACGTCCGTTGGAGAACATCATGTACGCCGTCGTCAGCAGCGGCGGGAAGCAGTATCGCGTCGAGCCCGGCAGCACGCTCACCATCGAGCGAGTCGCGGCCGAGACCGGCGCGACGCTCACCTTCGATCGCGTCCTGCTCATCGGCGACGGCGACGAGGTGACGGTCGGAACGCCCGTCGTGACGGGCGCCTCGGTGAGCGCGACCGTGCTCGGCGAGGAGCTGGGCCCGAAGCTCGTCATCTTCAAGTTCAAGCAGAAGGTCAAGTACCGGCGCCGGACTGGCCATCGGCAGCACCTGATGCGTGTGCGGATCGATGCGATCACTGCCGATGGGCGCTCGACGCGGGCGCCGAAGGTCGAGGCCGAACCGAAGGCGAAGCCCGAACGAAAGGCGAGGGCGGCACCGAAGGCCAAGCCTGCACCAAGGGCCAAGGCCGAACCAAAGGCCACGGCCGAACCGAAGGCCACGGCCAAGCAAACGCGGGAGGCCGTGCCACCGACCGCCGAGGCGGCGGCGCCGAAGGTGGCCAAACCACGGGCCAGTCGCGCGAAGCCGGCGGCCGCGAGAAAAAAGGCCGGGGCTGAGTCGGCGGCGGCGCCGATCAAGCCGAAGCCGGCCCGGCGCGCAACGAGGGCGAAGGCCCAGGAGTAGGAATCAATGGCACACAAGAAGGCCGGCAGCAGC
>DASQFY010000058.1:0-5418 GCA_035632895.1 Candidatus Dormiibacterota bacterium | reverse complement strand
TCGGCTACGTCCACGTCTTCGACCGCCGCGTCGTCAACATCCTCGACATCGGCTACGTCCACGTCTTCGACGGCCCCGTCGTCGACGTCCTCGGCCTCATCGGCCCCTTCGTTCTCGACGTTCTCCTCCTCTGCGAACTCGTTGTCGCTGACGAAGGATTCGTTGCCGGCGGTGGAGACCTCCAGTGGTTGGGTCTCCGGCTGCGCGGCGGGCGCGCTGTCGGGCTTGGCCCCGAACGCGCTCGAGATCGACAGGGCGAGCAGCAGGCCGCCGCCGAGCAGCGCCAGCCAGTGTGTGCGGAATCGGTTCACGATTGGATCCTCTTGGGGTGAGACGCCCTCTTTTCGGCGCCAGTTGAGCTCGGGCGGATGCCCGCCCGAAAGATGACCCCTCGAGTCTCGCAGCCGCGAATGGCGCTGCGGGCAGTACATGCGTCCCGTCTACGGAGCGACTTTCGGGCCAGTTCAGAGCGGGTATGCTCCGTCCGTGCTCCAGCTCAGTTGGAAGTCCTAGCCCGATGCCGACACTGACGATCGACGGCGCAGAGGTCGCATACGACGAGGCCGGCACCGGCCATCCGCTGGTGCTCGTGCACGCCGGGATCGTGGATCGGCGCATGTGGGATCCGGTGTGGGACGCCTTCGCCTCGCGCTTCCGGACGATCCGCTACGACATGCGCGGATTCGGAGAGACGCCGCTGCCGGACGGTGCCTTCGCGGGATGGCGCGACCTGGCCGGGCTGGTCAAAGGACTCGACGCAGCGCCGGCGCACATCATCGGTTCCTCGATGGGCGGCTCCGCCGCGCTGGACCTCGCGATCAGCGAGCCGTCGCTCGTCGACCGGCTGGTGGAGGTGGCGCCGGGCCTCGCGGGCTGGGAATGGACCGATGGCCTCCGTGCCCTCTGGGCCGAAGAGGAGGCCGCCTACGAGCGCGGCGACCTCGAGGAGGTGGCCTGGATCAACGTGCGCACCTGGCTCGACGGCCGGCGTCCCGCCGAGGCGGTCCACCCGGACCTGCGCCAGGCGGTGTGGGAGATGCAGCGCCAGGCCCTCGACCAGGAGAACGACGACGCACCTGCCGAGCCGCTCGATCCGCCGGCGCGGGAGCGGCTGGGGGAGGTCAAGGCGCCGACGCTGATCATCGTCGGGGCGTTGGACCAGCCGGACATGCTGGCGATCGGGGACCACCTGGCACAGGAGATCCCCGACGCGCGGCTGACGGTGATGTCGGGCGTCGCCCACCTACCGCCGATGGAGGCACCGGAGAGTTTCGCCAAACTGGTGACGGACTTCCTCGAGGCCTAGCGGATCGCTCGAGGCCAGAGGCGGCGGGCGAAGCGGCGGAGCAGGCCCGGCTCAATCGGGCGGCCTGTAGCATCTGCGCGGGCCCGGGCGGCGAGCTCGTCCTCGCCCAGATGCGCTCGCGCCTGGACCGTCTCCGCGTTGTTCGCGGCCCTGCTCGCCTCGTCCGCCCAATGAGCGACGAGCAGTCGCGGATCTCCCTGGATCGACACGGCTACCTCCGCGGTGGTGCTGCCACCTTTGGGGTGAGCGTGTGCTCGAATCATCGCTCCGTCAAGTGTCCGGCTCGGTCCGGCTCGGTCCGTGACGTCGCATGCCACCCTGTGTGGCCAAATGACCATCGGCGCGTCGTTTTAGTGCGGTTTGGTGTCGCCCGATCGTCGGGAGGCCACCCTATGTGGCTAAACGACCATCGGCAGGGCGTTTTCGGGCGGTTTCGTGTTGCCCAATGGTCAGAATGCCACGCTGTGTGGCATACCCGGGTCTTGGCGGGCCGCCGCGGGCCTAAGGGCGCATGCCGCGGAGGCGGAGGTAGGTCTCGCTGGAGGCGGGGCGTCCCAGAAAGTCAGCGACGAGGTCGTCGCCTGACCGCGACCCGTTGGGCTCGAGCACGGCACGACGGTACTCTGCGCCCACAGCTGGCGACGTGATGCCCTCGCGCATGAAGCGGCCCCACATGTCGTCGCCGATCACCTCGGCCCACAGGTAGCCGTAGTAGCCCGCGTCATAGCCGCCCATCACGTGCCCGAAGCCGGCCAGCATGAACGTGCCTTCCGGGTAGGGGAGCTGGGTCACCGCGTGGGTGCTGCGGATGGCCTCGTCGACATCGGGCGGCTCCTCGGTCGCATGCAGGGCCAGGTCCATGAGGCCGAGGAAGACCTGCCGCGTGCCCCGAAGGCCAACGTTCAGGTAGCGACTGGCGGCCATGCTTTCGACCAGCTCGCGGGGGATCGGCGCGCCGGTGCGGAAGTGCCGCGCGAATCGGGCGAGGACATCGGGCTCCCACACCCAGTGCTCCATGATCTGGGAGGGCGCCTCGACGAAGTCCCATTCCGTCTCGGCCGCACTGAAGCGCGTGAACTCGGCCTGGGTCAGGCTCATGTGCAGGATGTGGCCGAACTCGTGGAAGAGCGTCTCGATCTCGCCGTGTGGCCCGTGGCGCAGCAGGCTGGGGCGGTCGCCGGAGGGCGGCGTGAAGTTCGCCACGATGACGTTCACCGGCCGCTGGTAGCTTCCGTCGGCACGCCGGTGGCCGATCACCAGCGGGTAGGCGGCCGCGTGCCCGAACTTGCCCTCGCGCGGGAACAGGTCGGCGTAGAAGTGGGCCAGTAATGATCCACTGGCCTTGTCACGGATCTCGAACAGCTGGACCGATGGGTCCCAGGCACAGGCCTCCGGGACGCGGCGGTACTCAAGCCCGAACACGTCACCGGTGAGGGCGAACATGCCATCGATCACCGCGTCGAGGGGCAGGTACTCGCTCACCACGTTCTGGTCGACGCCGTGCTCCTCGCGCGCCTGGCGCGTGTCGTAGTAGAGCCAATCCCAGGACTGGACCGATCCCTCCTCGCCCGCCGCCTGGTGCATCGCCTGGAGGGTCGTCAGCTCGCGCCGGGTGGCCGCCTCGAGGTGCGGGACGAGCTCCTCGTAGAAGCTGCGTACCCGCTCCGGGGCGACGGCCATCTTGACCTCCATGGCGAAGTGCGCCCAGGTCGGGTGCCCGAGCAAGGTCGCGATCCGCCGCCGCACCTCGAGCGCCTCGACCAGGAGCGGGCGGTTCACCTCGGCTGCCTGGTTCCAGTTCTTGCGGAAGAGGGCCTGGCGATGGGGCCGCGAGCGCGCCTGCATGAGAAAGGGGTTGATCTCCGGGTAGTCGAGGCTGACCCGATACGTCCCCGGCGCGTCACCCGGCTTGAGGCGCTCGACGAAGTCGTCCGGCAGCCCGTCGAGCTCCTCGCGGGAGAGCTCGATCCAGTCGCGGGCCTCGTCCAGGTTGCGACCGAAGCTGACCTCCAGCTCCACGAGCCGGGAGCGGAGCTGCTCGAGCTCGGCGCGCCGGTCGGCGGGCAGCTCGTGGCCCGCGCGCCGGAAGTCGCGCAGCCAGTGGTCCAGCAGCCGGCGGCGCTCCCCGTTCAGCGCAGCGGCCTCCTCGGTGGCAGCAAAGGCCGAGACGGCGCGGTACACGTCCTCGCGGAATGCGATCGCCACGCGCCATTTCGTGATGCGCTCCTCGGCCGCCTGGCCGGCATCTCGAACGGTTGCCTCGGGATGGACGCGCGCCATGAAGGCGCCTCGCCCATAGCCGATCGCTATCTCGGCGCCGGCCTGCTCCAGTGGTCTGAGCGTGGCGGCGAAGCTGGGTGCGTCAACGGTCGCGACGGCATCGGCGACGAGGGCGTCGGCCGCGGTGAGCGCGGCGTCGGCAGCCTCGGTGACCGACTCGACCGTCACCCCGGTGTAATCGAAGAGCATGGCCGCATCGTAGCGGCCGCGGTCAGGCCCCGCGCTTGGCCCGGTACATCTGCCCGTCTGCGGCGCGCAGCGCGGATCGCAGGTCGCCGAACGGCTCGGGCGCCGCCCAGCCCACGGAGATCGAGAGTCGCAGCTCCGGCAGGGAGCCGCGCCAGTTGTGGCACGCCTCCTCGATGCGGCGTACCACGACGTCCATCGCCGCCTCCTGCGTCTCGGGCAGGATCACGCCGAACTCGTCCCCACCGACGCGTGCCACCAGGTCGGCGTTGCGCAGCGCGTGCCGCAGCACCTGGGCGGTGGCCATCAGCAGCTCGTCGCCCGCGTCGTGCCCGTATTGGTCGTTCGCGGCCTTGAGGTGGTCGACGTCGACGCTCATCACGACCACCGGCCGGCGGTATCGCGCGCGGCGCGTGGCCTCGTTGTCGAGCGCCTCGTTCCAGGCGACCCGGTTCGGCAGCCCGGTGAGCGGGTCACGCCGTGCCTCGCGAGCGAAGTGGTCGCGCTCGGCGCGAAGTTCGTCGCGGGCGATCGACTGGTTGAGCAGCACCTCGGCGGCATCGGCCAGCTGCCGAGCGACCCGCTGACAGAGGTTCGTGAATCCACGCGGCCGGTCGACGACGTGGCCAACGACCAGCATCCCGAGCTGCTCCGCGAGGCCGATCCGCAGCGCGTAACGGGCCACGACGCCGCCGCCGCGGCCAGCCGGTCCCTTGTCGGCCACGTCCTGCTCGAGCAGCGGGGTGCTGCTGACGCGTCGCGCAAGCTTCGCCAGGGCGGCACCCAGCCGGGGGTCGACCGAGCTGCTGGCGGCGCCGGCCTGCTCCACGATGAATCCCTCCGGCCGCCGAACCAGGACAGCGGCGAACTCGGCGGACAGCGCCGCGGCGGCGACCTCGGCGATGTGGCAGGCCGTCTCGGCCACGGTCTGGGGGTGGTAGTCCATCAGCTCTCGGACAGCGCCCACGACCTCCAGCTCATCGGCCAGCAGCTTCGCGCTGGGGATGCCATCCACGGCATCCACGGCTGCGACGGCCTCGGCCGAATGGCGGCGCAGCGCGCCGTCGGCGATCTTGATCGGGGATTCGCTGCCGGCGATCACCAGGTGGTCGTCCCCAACCGGGACAAGCACCGCGTGCGGGCTCCAGTACGGGCCGAAGATGCGTGTTGGAGTGCCGGTCGCCACCCGCACGGGACGGCCGCGCTCGCGCGCGCGCTTGGCCAGCGGCTCGTCATCGATTCGTGCTTCGACGACGCCGGCCCAGCCGGCACCGCGCCCAGCGCCACCGGTCAGGCGCAGCAGCTCGCCGTCTCGCTCGAGGATGAGCAGGTCCGCCACGCCGATCGCTTCGGCCACGGCGATGCAGGGCTCGAACATTGGTCGGATGGTGCCTGAGCGCACCCCGGTGCGGGTATGACCCGATAGGACCACGCGGCGCGCCCGTTTGCCGGTTGTGGGCGCCTGCCGGCTGCGCGTAGAAGGGCTGCGGGCAACATCGGTCCGATCCCGGTAGCATGGGGTTATGGCCACCGAGACCCAACCGACAACCACAGCCCGCAGCGAGCCGATGCCCGCTGCGTCGGGCCCACTCGTCATCCAGGTCACCGACCTGGTCAAGGTCTACAAGGGCGGCACGCGGGCGGTC